>JBEQBX010000015.1:0-43353 GCA_041639595.1 Porphyrobacter sp. | reverse complement strand
CCCGCAATCATCCGCAGGCGGTCAAGCGTATCAAGCGTGCAAATCGTGGGATAACCTTCCTGCCCGGCAAATACATAGCCAAACCGCTGACGCAGCCGTCGCACCGTTTCCGTCTCAGCGAAGCCAGGGATCGGACCTCCGCGTCCATAACGCAGCACCCGCAGATCGTCGATCCCGTGGCAATGATCGGCATGGTCATGGGTCCAGAACACCGCATCGATGTGGCCAATCCGATTGGCCAGTAATTGCGCACGGCAATCTGACGAAGTATCGACCAGAAGCCGCTTGCCTTCATCACTCTCCACAAGGATCGACACCCTTGTCCGGCGGTTCCGCGGCTCGTCAGGGTCGCAGTCACCCCAATCGCCCCTGCCGTCCGGGCCGCCCAGCCGCGGCACCCCAGTTGAGGTGCCCGAGCCGAGCATTACCAGTTTCACGGCCGCGCCTTTTTGAAAAGATTGAAAAAATTTTCCGTAGTGACCGTCGACAGGCGCTCCGCGTCAATGCCGCGCAGACCCGCAACAAACGCCGCCGTGTCGGCGACATAAGCAGGCTCGCACACCCTCCCCCGGTGTGGGACCGGCGCAAGGAACGGACTGTCCGTTTCCACCAGCAATCGGTCTTCAGGAATGATCTTGGCTACTTCCTGTAAGTCCTTGGCATTTTTGAATGTAACGATCCCGGATAGCGAAATCGTCAAGCCAAGCTGCAGCACCTTTTTGGCAAAGTCCGCGGAAGCAGTAAAGCAATGGATCAACGCCGGATAGGCACCCTTCCCCATCTCTTCTGCCAAGATAGCGTGCGTATCGTCCTCGGCATCACGGGTGTGGATTATCAACGGCAACTGCGTTTCACGAGCGACATCAATATGCATGCTGAACAGTGACTTTTGCGCTTCTCTGTCCGATTTGTCATAATAATAGTCCAGCCCGGTTTCGCCGATCGCGATGACCTTGGGGTGATGCGTCGCTGATAGAAGCGCGGCACGGCCCAGATCTTGATGTGCATCAGCCTCGTGCGGGTGGATGCCGACGCTGGCGAAAACATCCGGCTCACGCGCGGCAGTTCCGACGACTTGGTCCCACTCACTTTGACGGGTTGAGATATTCAGGAACGCCCCCACCCCCGCCGCCCTTGCCCGCGCCAATACGCCTTCGCGTTGCTCGACGAGACCTTTATACTCGAGGTGGCAGTGGCTATCGATCAGCATCAAACAGTCTCGGTTTCCGGCAGTTCAAGGCGCGGGAACAGCGGGTTTGGCGGCTCGACTATGAAACCTGCCACGACAAGACGGGTGAACCATTCCTGGTCGTCGAGAGCAGCGTAATTGCGTTCATCATCCGGAATGCCGAGTTGATCGAGCAAGGCAGCGGCCTTTTCCGGCACCACGGGCTGGATCGCAATCGCCAGATCGCGCAGCACCATGAACAGCGTCTGGAGCACCGCTTTCATCCGTTGGGGATCGGTCTTCTTGAGACCCCAAGGAGCCTGTTCATCGACATATTGGTTGCAGGCATACACCGCACGAAGCCAAGCCTCGATCCCCGTCGAGAACGAAAGGTCATTGAACTCACGTGGCAGCTCGGCTCGGCAGGCTTTAGCGACGACTGCCAGCAAAGCGGCATCCACTTCAGCCTTTTCGAAATACTCCAGCTTGCCGTCCATGTTCTTGACGATCATCGACAGCGTACGCTGCGCAAGATTACCGAAGCTGTTTGCAAGCTCAGCGTTCGCACGCAGAACAATGGCTTCCGGCGAGTAGCTGCCATCCTGACCGAAGGCGACTTCGCGCATCAGGAAATAGCGCAAGGCGTCCACCCCGAAGCGTTCGGCCAGTTCAAGCGGATCGGTAACGTTGCCGACCGACTTTGATTCCTTCTGTCCGCGGTTAAGCAGAAAACCGTGACCGAATACCTTTTGTGGGATCGGCAATTTGGCGCTCATCAGGAATGCTGGCCAGTAGATCGTGTGAAAGCGCACGATGTCCTTGCCGATCAAATGCAGACTAGCGGGCCAAAAATCTCCCATATCATCGGGATAGCCCAAACCCGTGAGGTAGTTTGTGAGCGCATCGACCCAGACATACATCACATGTCCATCGCTCCCCGGCACCTTCACGCCCCAGTCAAACGAAGTGCGGCTGACCGAAAGATCGCGTAGGCCCTGTTCGACAAAGGCGATCATTTCGTTCCGGCGGCTTGCGGGTTCTAGAAAGCCGGGAGTGTTCAACAATTCAAGCAGTTGGTCCTGATACTTCGAAAGCCGAAAAAACCAGC
The DNA here is from genome assembly GCA_041639595.1 of Porphyrobacter sp. Lineage (GTDB taxonomy): Bacteria > Pseudomonadota > Alphaproteobacteria > Sphingomonadales > Sphingomonadaceae > Erythrobacter. The sequence goes on along the minus strand of JBEQBX010000015.1, from coordinate 41,077 downwards.
TTTCTTCGATTGTCCATTCCACCGGAGTGCCTTGCGGCGAGAGCTTTTCACCGCCACCCCCCTCAACCAACTCGCTCTCATCGTAGTAGGCTTCGTCACGAACTGAGTACCAGCCTTCGTACCGATCAAGATACAGGTCGCCCGCCGCCTCCATCGCCTGCCAAATGGCCTGACTCGCCCGGTGGTGATCGGGTTCTGATGTGCGGATGAAACGATCATAGGACACGTTCAGAGCATCGCACATCTCCCGGAAATATCCGGACATTTCATCTGCAAGATCCACCGGCGCTCGGCCCTGTTCCTCGGCCTTTCGAGCCATTTTCAGGCCGTGTTCGTCGGTACCTGTCTGGAAGCGCACGCTGCGACCCTGAAGCCGCTGGAAGCGGGCAATCACATCGGCCGCGATTGCCTCATAGGCGTGGCCAATATGCGGCCTCCCGTTGGGGTAACTGATCGCGGTGGTGATGTAGAAAGGGGTGTCAACCATAGGCGGGATCGCTAGCGGGGGCAGCGGCGACAAGCAAGGTACCGATCTCGAAGGGGAGCATTCCGGGATCGAAATTGGCGGTGGGTGCTTCGGCAGCGAGGTTCACCAGCGCAGCATGGGTATCAATCAGGCGAGCGCGATGGGCGAGATCCTCACTTGCGCGGGCGGCTCGCGCTGTGAGCGATTGAGCAAGGTCCAGCACTGCACCTACTCGTTCACGGTCGGCACGCGCACCGATCAGCCGTGCCAGTTCACCGCGTACGGTGTTGCCATTGTCACCTCCTGCAATCAGCCCGGCAATGGCCCGCGCGATGGGGGCAAGACCCTGGTCGGCAAAGCGCAGCGCAGCGCCGTATGAACCTTCCGCCGCAGCGATGGCCTGTGGGTCCGGCGCAAGGCCTTGTTCTGACAAAAGATCGGCAATCTGGCCATCCGTCAGCGCGGGGAAGCGCAAGGTGCGGCAGCGAGAACGGATCGTCGGCAAGAGGCGCGCAGGCCGATGGGTGACAAGCAGAAAAAATGTGCCGGCCGGCGGTTCTTCAAGGCTTTTGAGCAACGCGTTGGCAGCGGCCTTTTCCATATCGTCGGCCGGATCGATGATGATTGCGCGGCGGCTTCCCAATGTTGGGCGGGTGATCAGCCGCTTCTGCATCGTGCGGATCTGCTTGATTCTGATCGACCGGGCGAGATCGAACGGTTTGCCATCGGCCTGTGCTTTCTCACCCTTGTCGTCCTTGGGGCCATAGGTGAGGGTGATGATGTCAGGATGATCGCCCTTCGGTTGCGGGATACCGGGCTCCGCCACCAATTCGCGGGCGGCGGCCAGCGCAAAATCGCGCTTGCCCAGCCCGGCTTTGCCCGCAAGCAACCAGCCGTGATGCATCCGTTCTCCGCCCAGCGCATCGCGCCACGCGCGCCACGCCTCGGAATGGTTGGGCCAATTGGTCATGGCAGAAGGTCGCCCAGCGCCATGAGGACGCGGGCGTGCACGTCCTGTGGCGCGCCGATGGCATCGATGCGGGCAAAGCCTTGCGGCTCAGCGTCGGCAAGACCGCTGAACGCGGCGGCGACAGCGCGGTGATATTCCGCTGGGCGTCCCTCGATAGCATCGGCCGCGGTCCCGCGCGCGGCAAGGCGCTGGCCGAGTGCGGCCTCGTTGGCTTCGAGCAGGATGACCCGGTCAGGGCGCAGGCCGTTGCTGCCGAAGGCGTGGAGGGCGGTGATGGCGGCATCGCCAAGGCCCCCGGCTCCGCCCTGATAGGCGCGGCTGGAATCCACAAAGCGATCACAGATCACCCAGTCGCCGCGGCCGAGCGCCGGGCGGATGAGGCGCGCGACGTGATCGGAGCGGGCGGCAGCGAACAGCAGGGCTTCGGCCTGCGGGGGCCAGCCTGCGCCCGGCGGATCGAGCAGCAGCGCGCGGATTGCTTCGGCTCCGGCGGTGCCGCCCGGCTCACGCGTAACCACGACGTTTGTGCCCCGTGCCGCGAGCGCATCAGCGAGCATGCGGGCCTGCGTGGACTTGCCAGCGCCCTCCCCGCCCTCAAACGCGATAAATCGTCCCTTCGCGCTCATGAAAACAGCCCCGCGACGGCATTCAAGATCCGATCAATCGGGCCCGCCGTGTCCACAGATTGGGCTGCATACAACGGAATGCGCGCCGTAGCGACGCCCGGCCCAGTCACCTCCAGGACCGCGACCTCTTGCCCGGCGGTGATCGGCGCGCGCAGCGGACCCTCGTAACGGACGGTTGCGGCAAGTCGAGTGTTGCTCCCACGCGGCAGGTTGATTGACACTGGCCCTGCGGCCTTCAGCCCAACCCTCAGCGCGTCGCCATCCTGCACCCGCGCATCGGCAACGATCGTGCCTGGCTCAAACACGCGCTTGCGGTCGAAGGCGGCAAAGCCCCACTCGGCATAGGATTTGGCGATCCGCGCCCGCAGGCGCCCGTTTTCCACTCCGGCCAGAACCATGACCAGTCGCTGCCCGTCACGTCGCACGGTACCAAGATATGAAAAGCCTGCCTCATTGGTGAAACCGGTCTTGATGCCATCAGCACCTGGCACCTGCCCGATCATCGGATCATGATTAACCTGCGCAATGCCTTTATAATCAAAGCCCGTGCGGCCGATGTAGTATCCAAACTTGTCAGGATGGCGCGTGATCATCGCCCGCGCCAACGCTGCCAGATCGTTGGCAGTTGTGAAGGTGCGTCCTTCGTCAGGCCAGCCGTTGGGGCTCGCAAAATGGCTCCCCCGCATTCCCAGATCCAACGCCGTCCGGTTCATCGCTGCGGTCCATGCCGCGACCGATCCGGCCTGCCCCTCGGCCAGCACGGCCGCACCGTCATTGGCTGAGACATTGGCGATTCCCAGTAACAGATCATCGACCTGTACCCGTTCGCCCGCGTCGAGGAACATGGTCGAACCCTTGCGCCGCCATTCACGCGCGATCTGCGGGCTCATCATGAAAACCTGCGCCGGATCCAACTTCCGCGCGGCAATCATCTCAAAAGCCACGTAAAGGGTCATTACCTTGGTAACGGAGGCAGGCATGAACCGCGCATCGGGGCTGCGCGCATGGAGCACCTGCCCACTCCCTAAGTCTATCAACAATGCCACCGGCGCCTCGGCCGCGGACGGAACCGCAGGCAGGCTCTGCGCACCGCTGGGCACCAGCGCGCGCGCAGGCTGCGCAGGGGCGGCGGCAAGCAGGGCAATCGAACACAGCGCAAAGCGCGAAAATCGGGACAGCATCACGTCTGACCCTATACGCGCACGCCCTGCACTTGGCGAGGCACGCAGCCCCTTCAGTTCACGATTTCGTCGGCTAGCAGCCCCACACTCAGGGCGTAATAGCTGGAGCAGTTATATTCTAGGATCGCGCGATAATTTCCGGTCAGCAGCCAGGCCGGGGTTCCCGGGCCATCAGGTTGGAAAAATGACGCCGTGACGTCATCAGCAAGCTCGCCCTGTGCAGAAATACCCGCTGCCCGCCATTCAGCGATCGTCATCCAGCGGCTGAGGCGTTCGTGTACGCGCGGACAAACTGGTGAGGCGAGCCGAGTGCGATAGAGCATCGCGTCAAACCCCGCAGGCACGCTCGCCCGGACCCCCCAAGGCTGGCCGGGTCGCCATCCAGCATCGCGGAAATAATTCGCGATCGAGGCAAAGGTGTCGGCGCGGTTGGAGAAGATATCGGCGCGCCCGTCCCCGTCGCCATCGGTTGCAAGCCGTAGATAGACGCTGGGCAGAAACTGCGGATTGCCGAAAGCCCCCGCATAGGAGCCTACCAGTTGCGAGCGTGGATAGCCCTTGTCAGCGATCTTCATTAGCGCAACGAATTCACCGGCGAACAATTCGCGCCGCCGTCCTTCCCAAGCGAGCGTGGCAAGGCTGCGTCCCAAATCGAAATCGCCCTTTACCCGGCCATAGCTTGTTTCATGCCCGAAGATCGCGATGATGATGGGACCCGGTACGCCATATTGCGCCTCGATTTGCCTGAGCAGATCGCGGTGCTGGGCATAGACCCCCCGACCTCCGCCGATGCGCGCCGCATCAACGTGCGTAGCAATATAGCCAGACATCGGTGGATAGCCGCGCGTTGTGGCGGTGCCGGGCTGGTTGTTGTCCAGTGAAATCACCCTGTAATTGGGGGTGAGCCCTGCGGTCATCCGTTCGATCGTGTCCTCCCGCACGCCTTCTCCCCGGGCGCGGGCCTTAAGCAGTTCGAGATAGGCATCAAAGGGAATGCCATCTGCGCTAACCTGCGCGGCCGCGGGTGCCGAAGCCGGAGCCGCACCGATGGTGACCAGGGAGGCAACAGCAAAAGCAGCGACAGGAAATAGCCGGGGAATCATATGTTGACGGATGTCACACCTTGGATGAATTCCCAACAACCGGATGACCAATCAGGCAATCTTCTCCCCGTTCCAAACGAACAAAGCACCTGCCCTACCCCTATCAATGACCTCTTTTCCGATCACAATCGTTGGCCTGGGCCATATCAATGGTGACAATCACAATCTTCGGCGCTAGCCGAAGGCCGCATAGGACAGGTGGCCGAGTGGTTTAAGGCAGCGGTCTTGAAAACCGCCGTAGGTGCAAGCCTACCGTGGGTTCGAATCCCACCCTGTCCGCCAATTTCCTACAAAGCCCCCACGGGGAACGCCGCAGCACTGACAGCTGAACTGAGCGCTAAACGCTCTGCTGGCGAAAGATCAGGGTGCCAGAGATCGAAAATCAGTATGACCCGCAAGGCATCGGTCTCGTTTTTCGCTTCGTGCTCGATGGTGTCGTCGAACACCCAGCTTTGCCCTTCGGCAAAATTGCGCGTTTCTGCGCCGACGCGAAACCAGCAGCGGTTCGGCACGACCAGCGGCAGGTGACACAGGAGACGGAAATTGGCCACGCCGACGTGCGGCGGGATGTGTGTGCGCGGGGCAAGTAGGGAAAACATTGCATTGGCCGCACAGCCGGGAATTACGGGCTGGTCCATGCGTGCAAGGAAATCCATCGTCGTCTGGCAATGCACGGTATTGGCGGTGACCGCCGTGCCGCGCTCGATAAGGTGGATCGCGGTCCAATCGCGATTATGGTTCAGATCGCGCCATTGGGCGAGCGGTTCGCTGTCGCCATATTTGACGTAAGGGACCAGACTGGCATCAGCCGCACTAGCGACACGGTCAAGGTCTGCGCGGATCGAGGGGGTAAGAGCTTCCAACTCCTCTGCCCAGGCAAAGTTCGCGCGGTCGTGGAACTCCATTTCTCGCAGCCCCGGCCAAGCGAAATGCGTTGGCTCGGAATGAAACGGACGCGTGGTGCGGGCGATATTGCTCGCAAAGCGTTCGGCGCGCCGGCGCTCCGCTGGCGTGAGGTCAGCCCCGCTTGCCTCGATCGCCGCACCCAGCCGTCCGGTGAGCGACTGTTGATGCGCCATCCACGTCGCCTCGGCACGAGCGATGGTGTGCTGAAAAACAGGTGGAAGCGGAACGGGACGCGGCTGTGCTAGTGCCCGCCCGTACGCCTCGCCAGCTTCCGGGTGGCCGACCGAGTCAAGCAAATGCGCCCGCATCAACAGGTTGACGAAATCGAGCGGATCGACAGCCAGCGCCCTGTCGATCGCCTCGACTGCCAGCATCGGCGCACCTGCCATCTTGCGCACGGTCGCGAGCCGCTGCCAGAATTCTGCCTGCGCTGGATCGCGCAGTGCCGCATCTTCAAGGACCGCTCGGGCCTCAGCCAGATTGCCGCCCGCCAGCGCGCGATCGGCGGCGGCGATGCGATCGGAAAGTTCAGGCGCGGTCAAGCTCACACCGCAGACTTTGACCTAAGTTAAGATGCGAGGCAACCCGCCGCGCTCCCCGATATCAGGCGTTGGCACTTACCAACCAGGCCTTGCAAGCCAGCATCACGCCTTCACCCGGACGGTAATGGCGGGCGAACATGGCCGTGAGATCAGCCTGCGCTGCATCCCGGACGGCATCGTCCTGTTCGGCCAGCATGCGGCCTGCGGCCATTGAGGTAAGCACGAAATCCGTCGCCTCCTGCGGCGAAGCGCCGGGCCCGCCGACGGGTTGCAGACCTTCAAATGCGCTTGCCTCCATGCCGGTAAAGCCCGCACCCGACAGCACTTCGGCAAGATAGGTCAGGTCTTCGAAGGCGAACGGCCCCGGCGCGCGCGGTACGGCCGGCGGGATTTCGACATGGCGACGCACCACGCCCATCACCTCCATCATCCACAAATTGTCGCGCGGATGCGCCCACACTGCAAGATCCATCCGCGCCCCCGGCTTCAGCATCGCCTTGAGGTTGGCCAAAGCGGGGACCGGAGCGTCAAAGAACATCGATCCAAAGCGTGAGAACAGGCGGTCAAAAGGCTCCTCGTCCAGCTTCGCTGTGGCTGCATCGGCGCAGACAAAGCGCGCCCGGCTGGCAGCAAGAGCGGCGCGTTCCTGCGCACGCTTCACCAGCATCGGCGCAACATCCAGCCCCAGCGCAGCACCCTGCGGATCCACAGTCTGCGCAATCGCAAGCGTCGTTGCCCCGCCTCCGCAGCCCAAATCAATCACCCGTTCACCGGGCTGATAAGCGGCCCGTTCCAGCAGGGCCGCGCCAATCGGGGCGATCATCCCTTCAAACCGGTCAAGGCTGGCGAGCCACCGCTCGCCCATTTCGCCTGCCCAATCCTCGCCTTTCAGCGCGTCTGAGCCAGCTTGTGCCATCAGAAGTGGATCGCCCGGCCATAGGCGTCCAGCACGCTTTCATGCATCATTTCGGACAGAGTCGGGTGCGGGAACACGGTCTGCATCAACTCCGCCTCGGTCGTCTCCAGCGTCTTGCCGACGGTGTAGCCCTGGATCAGCTCGGTCACTTCCGCGCCCACCATGTGCGCGCCCAGCAGCTCGCCCGTCTTTGCATCGAAGATGGTTTTGATGAACCCCTCCGCCTCGCCCAGCGCGATGGCTTTGCCGTTGCCGATGAAGGGGAAGTTGCCGACGCGGATTTCATATCCGGCTTCTTTCGCGCGCGCTTCGGTATAGCCGACGCTGGCGACTTGCGGGTGGCAATAGGTGCAGCCGGGAATGTTGTTGCGGTTAAGCGGGTGCGGGTGGACTTCGGTGTTGCCGAGTTCCTGCGCAATCGCCTCGGCAGCGGTGACGCCTTCGTGGCTCGCCTTGTGCGCCAGCCACGGCCCCGGCGTGCAATCGCCGATCGCCCACAGGCCGGGCGTCCTGGTGCGGCCATAGGGATCGATCTGGATGAAACCGCGATCCATGTCGGCAAGTTCGCCTATCCCGATATTCTCGGTATTGGGAACGATGCCGATGGCGACGATCACATGGGTATATTCGCCCGTGGTGACGTTGCCCGCCTTGTCCTTGATGGTCGCCGTGACGCCGCTGCCGGTCACTGTCAGGCCTTCAAGGCCAACCCCGGTGTTGATGGTGATGCCCTGCTTCTTCAAGGATTTTTCGAGGAAGGTGGAAACATCCGCATCCTCCACCGGCACGATCCGGTCGAGCAGTTCGATCACGGTCACATCGGTGCCCAGATCATTGTAGAAGCTGGCAAATTCGATGCCGATGGCGCCCGATCCGATCACCAGAAGCTTGGCGGGGAGTTCGGTGGGGGTCATCGCGTGGCGATAGGTCCACACGCGCTTGCCGTCGGCAGGCGCGAAGGGCAGATCGCGGGCGCGCGCGCCTGTGGCCACGATGATGTGTTTGGCGGTCAGGGCTTCCTCGCCCTTGTCGCCCTTCACCGTCACGCTATTGGCGCCGGTCAGGGTGCCCTGCCCCATGTGCACGGCGATTTTGTTCTTCTTCATCAAGTGGCCGATGCCCTGATTGAGCTGTTTCGCCACCCCGCGGCTGCGCTTGACGATGGCGGCAAGGTCCGCCTCGATCCCGGTCGCAACCAGCCCGTAATCACCTGCGTGCTGCATGTAGTGGAAAATCTCGGCCGAGCGCAGCATCGCCTTGGTCGGGATGCAGCCCCAGTTGAGGCAGATGCCGCCGAGATTTTCCCGTTCCACGATGGCGGTTTTCAGCCCCAGCTGCGCGCAGCGGATCGCCGCGACATAGCCACCGGGACCGGAACCCAAAACGATCACATCATAGGAACTCGACATTTCATTCAGCCTTCAGGTGTTGGGGGAAACCGGCGGTGAAGTTTACAAAGTTTACACGGTGTAAACTTCGGGAACCCGTATTTCCCTCAATTTAACAGTAATTTGCTGCGGTTATCTTCAAAGTTGACACTCAGACCCTGGGCGCGCGTAGCCGGGGATGGAGACATATGCCGGGATAGGCATTTTGCCAGAGGTAGGAAATTCGTCATCAGCCGGGCACCGTGATTGCCCGCGGGCGGCCATCATCGCCGATGAGTACAAATTTGAACGTGCCGCGTGCAACCTGGATCGTCGCCTCGCCGTTACGTGTCCGGGCGATGGCTTCGGCGGCGATGGTGAGCGAGGTGGTGCCGGTGGCGAGGACGTCGCAGTAGACGGACAGTTCGTCTCCCACTGCCATTGCGCCGGGAAAGGCGAAGTCGGTGGCGGAGACGACCACCGCCTTGGACTGACCGACGCGGCTTGCGAGGGAACCTGCGCCGAGCGCCATCTGGGCCATCAGCCACCCGCCGAAGACGCCGCCATAGGGGTTGGTGTCGGCGGGCATGGCGGTAACGCGGATTTGGGGAGAGCGGTCAGTGCCCCGCGACGTATTCATTGTATCGCACACCAACCGAGCAGCAGCCCGACGACCATGATACCTTCAGCTTGTGCCATCGTGGCTGAACCGCCGTTGACCGCGCTCAGTCCCCCGACAAGATAATAGAGCCCAGCCACGGCCGCGCCGATCGGGATGCGCATGAAGGTCTTCACACCACCAGCCCCATCGGGTTCTCCACGAGCTGCTTGATCGCCTCCATCAGCTGCGCGCCGTCCGCGCCGTCGATAGCGCGGTGGTCGAAGCTGCCGCTCGCGTGGAGCACCGTCGCCACCTCGATCGCGCCGTTCACCACATAGGGCTGCTGCTGGCCTGCCCCGACCGCGAGGATCATGCCCTGCGGCGGGTTGATCACCGCGTCGAACTGCTTGATCCCAAACATGCCGAGGTTCGAAAGGCTCGCCGTGCCGCCCTGATATTCGTGCGGCATCAGCTTGCCATCGCGCGCCTTGCCCGCGAGCGTCTTCATCTCGGTCGAGATCGCGGCCAGACCCTTGGTGTCGGCGCTGGTGATGACCGGCGTGATCAGGCCCGAAGGCGCGGCCACGGCCACCGAAATATCGGCGCGGCTATACCGGCGCAGCGTGTCGCCGTGGAAGCTGACATTGCACTGCGGCACGCGGACGAGCGCGCGGGCGAGCGCCTTGATCAGTAGGTCGTTGACCGACAGCTTCACGCCATCGGGTTCGAGCGACTTGTTCAACTGCGCGCGCAGTTCCAGCAGCGGATCGAGCCGGATGTCGATGGTGAGGTAGAAGTGCGGCACCGTCTGCTTGCTCTCGGTCAGGCGGCGGGCGATGACCTTGCGGACGCCCGACAGCTTTTCCTCGGCAAAGGGCGCGCCGCCTTCGATTTCGGGTGCAGGTGTCGGTGTGGCCGTAGCAGCAGGTGCACTCGCCGCTGGGGCTGCAGCCGCCGGGGCTGCCGCGCCGGGGGTGAAGTTTTCGATGTCTTCGCGCACGATCCGCCCGTTGGGGCCGGTGCCTTTGACTTGCGCAAGGTCGATCCCCTTGTCCGCCGCAATCCGTTTGGCGAGCGGCGAGGCGATGACGCGCTCTCCCGGGGTTGGTGCTGCTGCGGGCGTGGAGGCAGGCACAGAAGCCGGAGCCGCCGCTGGTGCAGCCTTTGCCGAACCTCCGCCTGCGGCCATCGCTGCCTCGACATCTTCCTTGATGATCTTGCCCTTGGGGCCGGTGCCGGTGATGCCGCCCAGATCGACGCCGTTCACCTCGGCCAGCTTGCGCGCAGTCGGGGTCGCGGCGGGACCGTCTGACGCCGAAGCCGCGGCCGCGGGTGCAGGCGCAGGCGCAGCTTCCTCGCCCTCCACGCTCAGCCGCGCGATCACCGCGCCGACCTTTACGCCCTCGGTTCCTTCCGCGATCAGGATTTCGGCGATCACGCCTTCATCCACCGCTTCGAATTCCATCGTCGCCTTGTCGGTTTCGATCTCGGCCATGACGTCGCCGGAGGACACCGTGTCCCCCACCTTCACCAGCCACTTCGCAAGCGTGCCTTCTTCCATGGTGGGCGACAATGCCGGCATCTTGATGTCGAGGGCCATGATCCGCTGAAACTCCCGTAATCGATCTTTGGCCCCGTCTCTGGCCAATTCCCTAGCGTCGGGCAAGGGGGGAGCGTGGCGGGACTTGCCATTCCATACGAATGCATTGATATCCACCCTCCAAACGGGGCCTGTCACAATGCGCACATTTCTGGTCATTATCGACGAGAGCGAGGAGGCGACCGCCGCCTTGCGTTATGCCGCGCGGCGCGCTGTGGCGGTGGGGGGCGCGGTGCATTTGCTCGCGCTGGTGCCGCAGCAAAACTTCAGTGCATTCGGCGCGGTGCAAGCCACGATCGAGGCCGAGGCGCGTGACCGGGCCGAGATGCTGGCCCACGGCGTGGCCGGCAATCTGCTTGCCGAAAGCGGGATCATGCCGACGATTTCGGTCAAGATCGGGCAGGGACAGAAGATTGTCAGCGAATTCCTTGCCGAACATGCCGAGGTCGGCGCGCTGGTGCTAGGCGCGGCCAAGGGTGCGGCGCCCGGCCCGCTGGTGACGCATTTTTCGGCAGCGGCAGGATCGCTGCCCTGCCCGCTCTACATCGTCCCCGCAGATTACGACGAGGCCAAGAGCGACCACCAGGCCTGATCCGCTACTTCTTGCGGCCCTGATGGCGGATATTGCCCGGTCGCCCGCGTTTGCCCACGATGAACTTGCCCGCAGTCTTCGGCCCGCCGCCCGGACCGCGCCGCCGATCATCGGGCCGGTTTCCGCGCGGTTCGATGGCCCGTGCGTCCGCATCGGGCAGCACGAATTTCAGCGCGCCGGTCAACGGGTTCGCCTCGGCCAGTTTCAACTTCAGCCGGTCGCCGCTGGCATAGGTTGTCCCGCTGTCTGATCCGACCAGCGCCTTGGCCGCTTCGTCATGGCGGAAATATTCCCCGCCCAGCGTCGAGATCGGCACCAGCCCGTCACCGCCCAGCCCGACGATGGTGGCGAAGAAGCCGAAGGCCTGCACGCCGGTAATGCGGGTGTCGAACACCTCGCCCACACGGCCTGAAAGCCATGCGGCAACATAGCGATCAATGGTATCGCGCTCGGCCTCCATCGCACGGCGTTCGGTCTGACTGATCGCGTCACTGACCTGACCAAGATTTGCGCGGTCGCGGTCCGACAGTCCGCTGGTGGCGGGCAGTGAACCCGGCGGCTCAGGCTGTTCCAGCTTGTAAGCGTCCACCAGCGCGCGGTGCACCAGCAGATCGGAATAGCGGCGGATCGGCGAGGTGAAGTGCGCGTATGAACCCAGTGAAAGCCCGAAATGCCCGGCATTGGCGGGGCCGTAATAGGCCTGCGTCTGGCTGCGCAGCACAGCCTCCATCACCAGCGCCTTCTCAGCCTCGTCGGTGACATCCTTGAGCATCCGGTTGAAGAGCCCCGGCGTCACCACCTGACCCAGCGCCAGCTTCTTGCCCATCGTGGCGAGGTAATCGCGCAGGGCGATCAGCTTTTCGCGGCTTGGCGGTTCGTGGATGCGATAGACCACCGGTGCCGTTTTCTTTTCCAGCGCCTGTGCCGCGGCGACATTGGCGGCGATCATGAAATCCTCGACCACACGGTGCGCATCGAGCCTTTCGCGAATCGCAATTTCGGCGATCTGGCCCTTGGCATCCAGCACCACGCGGCGTTCGGGCAGTTCCAGCTCGAGCGGATCACGGGCGTTGCGCGCGGCAGCCAGCGCCCTCCACGCGTCCCACAGGTGCGCGAGATATTCGGGCGGACTGCCAGCGTCCACCGCCTTTTGCGCGTCCTCGTAAGCGATATTGTGTGCAATCCGCACCAGCGCACGGGTGAAGCGGAAGCTCGATACCTTGCCGTCCGCGTTTATGTGCAAATGGCACGCCATTGCCGCACGGTCCTCGCCTTCCTTCAGCGAGCAGACGTCGGCAGACAGCACCTCGGGCAGCATTGGCACCACACGGTCGGGGAAATAGACCGAATTGCCGCGCTTGCGCGCCTCCCGGTCGAGCGCAGAACCGGGGCGAACATAGAAGCTGACATCGGCGATGGCGACCAGCGCGTTGAAGCCGCCCTGCCCGTCCGGCTCTGCCCAGATCGCGTCATCGTGGTCGCGCGCGTCTGCGGGATCGATGGCGACGATCGGCAGGTGGCGCAGATCTTCGCGGGTCTTTTCGGAAAGTTTCAGCTTGGCTGCAATCGGGGCTTCTTCCAGCGTGTCTTCCGGGAAGACATGCGGGATGCCGTGCTTGGCGATGGCGATCAGGCTGAAGCTGCGGGGGGCGAGTGGATCGCCAACCACTTCGATCACCTTCACGCCCGCGCGTTCGGAGCGCCCGACGCGTTCGGCAATCACCAATTGTCCCGCCTCGGCCTCACCGACATCGGCAATCGGTGCGGATTGGCGCACGCGCTTATCGACGGGGGCGAGCCACGCCTTGCCGGTCTTGTCGATTTCCACCACGCCCATCAGCCCTTCGGTCTGCGCCGGGAGCTTTTTCATCGGAACCGCGATCCAACCGGCATCCGTCTCTTCGGTGCGAGCAAGAATGCGGTCGCCGCGTTTCAGGGCGGGCGGGCGCTTGGCACCGCGCATTTTCGGCTCCCGCACGATCAGGCGCGGCGCTTTGCCGGGAGCTTCGGGGTCCCAGTTGTCGGGTTCGGCAATCAGATCGCCATCCTCGATAGCGACGATCCTGAGCGTCGTGACCTTGGGCACTCCGCCCATGCGGTGGAAGGCAGTCTTCGATCCGTCGATCAGGCCTTCTTCGGCCATGTCCTTGAGCAAGGCCTTGAGCTTGATCTTCTCCTGACCCTTCAGGCCGAATGCTTTGGCGATCTCGCGCTTGCCGGCGGGAATGTCGGAGGACTGGATGAAGTCGAGCACCTGCTGGCGCGTCGGCATACCTTGGGGGAGTTTGGGGGGCTTGGGCATGGGACAGCCCTATTCGCCAAGCCCGTTCGTGTCGAGCGAAGGCTATTCTTTGGCAACCGGCTCGAAAGCTCCGCCTGGGACGGCGCTCGACACAGGTGAGCAATACTGACCATCACAAGCCGCGATGCCGAAGATCCAGTCGTCACCACGCAAAGGTATGACGACGCCAAGTTGACCGGCCTTCAGGGCTGTACTCTCCTCCACGGTGACCCCATTCCACATGCCGGCGTCTGCGTCGCTATTCTTCGACTTCCAATAGGGTTCATCCGGACGGCGCAGGCGAACCTGATAGGTTTCGGCCGATACTGAATCCCACTTTACCTCCGTGTCGATCCGCACCGCGGCGTCCACAGTTACCTTGGGCGGCATCGGCGCGCGGGCCAGCGTATCAAGCGCCCGCACATTCAGCTGCGTCACCCCGGCAAGGTAGGCAAAGTCCATCTCGTCGATCGTATCGCCGTAGATGACCCCAGACTCGGTGCGCAGGTCCTGGTGCTGGTGATCGTAATCCTCGACTCCCACGGAAAAGCGGATCGCGGGGTAGCCCTTTTGCAGGAACGGCACCTGATCCCCGCCGCGGCCCATGCGGTCGGTGCGCCAGATCTGGCGGACTTGAAGGCCATCGGGATTTTCCTCGGCCAACTCCGCCACCCAGCGCGACAGGTTGCGTCCGGGCGAATCGTTTTCGCCCCCGAACCGGGTTTGCGAGGCCCGCAAGCGGTCGGTCAGATCGGCGCGCGGGCCTTCGGAGAAGACGCGCACCACCTTCGGCTCGCAATACCCGTCCTTGCCGCAGGAATTGCCGACAATGTCGTTGTTGAGCACGGCTTTGACGGTGAAGCCCTGCGCTTCGGCCCAATCGGCAAGGATGCGCCCGCCGTGGAGGCCCTGCTCTTCGCCTGACAGCAGCGCGTAGATGATGGTGGTGGGGTATCTGGTGCCTGAAAGCACCCGCGCAGCTTCGATCACCAGCGCGGTGCCGCTGCCGTCGTCATTGGCGCCGGGCGCATCGGAGGTGGCATCCATCACATCAGACACGCGGCTGTCGATGTGGCCCTGTACGATCACGACTTCGTTTGGTCGTTCGGTCCCGCGCTGAATTGCGACGGCGTTGCGTACCAGCGTTGGGGTGGGGATGCGTGGGCCGGTGACCGTTTCGCCCACCGGCAGCACTTCCAGACAGCCGCCGCACTTCGCGCCGATGCGCCGAAACTCCGCCAGCCCCCAGTCGACCGCCGCGCCAATCCCGCGCTTGGGATCATCCTGCACGGACAGCGTGTGGCGGGTGCCGAAGCTGACGAGCTTTTCGACGTCCTGCTCAAGACGCTCGGCGGAGACATTGTCGGCGGGGTGGGTCTGGGCGGCGAGCGGGGCGGCAACGAGGGCGGCTAGCATGATCAGTTTGCGCATGTGGCATTGGTAGCGGCAACCACCCACCCGTTACAATCCCTCGTCGCCCAGGACTTGATCCGGGGCTTGGCTTTTCCCAAGCCAGCCGAGCCCCGTGTCAAGCACGGGGTGACGGTGACTATTAGTAGGCGCGCGCCACCAGAATGCGTTCAGCCGCAGGATCACCAGTGAAAATGCAGGTTCCGCTGGCAGGCTCCCCGCCGCGCGGGACGTTGCGGATGGTGAGCTTTTGCGCTTTCAGCTTTTCGACCACGGCTTCCAATGCCGCGCCGGTCGGCTTGGCCCATTCGACTTCGACCCAGCCGGGATATTTTCCGCCCTTGTCGAAGTGATCGACGACCGCCTGCCACTGCGTCACACCGCGCGTGATATTGGCATCGCGCCGCAAGCGGGCTTCCTCGTAAAGCGATGACTGGATCGCCTCCAAGACCGCGCCCGCCTCTGCCACGAATTCGCCGTGGGCAGGATAGGTGAAGGCCGGCTTGCCATTGGCCGCGTTCCACAGCTGGTCACGGCGCAGCACTGCGATCTTGCCTTCGGCCATGTCGCGCGGGCCGACTTCGATGATCACCGGAGCGCCCTTGCGCACCCAATCCCACCGCTTGGCCGCAGCCTTGCCCGGCTTTGTGTCCAGCAGCACGCGGACCTTCTCGCCCAGCGCGGTCTGCGCGGCGAGCGCGGCGCGGACGGTCTGGCAATAGGCGATCAGCTCGGCATCTTCCGGCGCTTCGCGCAGCATCGGGATGATGACGATCTGCTGCGGCGCGATGGCGGGCGGCACGCGCAGCCCGTCATCGTCGCCGTGGGTCATGATCACCCCGCCAATCAGGCGCGTCGAAACGCCCCAGCTGGTGGTGTGGCAGAACTGCTGCGTGCCCTCACGGTCCTGATACTGGATGCCAGCCGCATGGGCGAAATTCGTGCCGAGGTAGTGGCTGGTGCCCGCCTGCAGCGCCTTGCCGTCCTGCATCATCGCCTCGATCGACCAGGTTTCAACCGCGCCGGGGAAGCGCTCGTTCTCCGGCTTCTCGCCCGCGATAACGGGAAGCGCGAGGTCATCTTCGGCGCAGGCGCGGTACATTTCCAGCGCGCGGTGCGTTTCAGCAAGTGCATCTTCGCGCGTTTCATGCGCAGTGTGGCCCTCCTGCCAAAGGAATTCGCTGGTGCGCAGGAACATCCGCGTGCGCATTTCCCAGCGCACCACATTGGCCCACTGGTTGGTGAGCAGCGGCAGATCGCGCCAGCTTTGCACCCAGCGCGCCATGGCATCACCGATGATCGTTTCCGATGTGGGACGCACGACCAACGGCTCTTCCAGCTTGGCTTCCGGATCGGGGATAAGCCCGCCCTTCCCGTCCGAAATCAACCGGTGGTGGGTGACCACCGCCATTTCCTTGGCAAAGCCTTCGACATGCTCGGCCTCACGCGTGAAATTCGACAGCGGGATGAACAGCGGGAAATAGCAGTTCTGCACGCCCGCCGCCTTGATGCGGTCGTCCATCAGGCGCTGGATGCGTTCCCACATGCCATAGCCCCACGGCTTGATAACCATGCACCCGCGCACGCCCGATTCCTCGGCGAGATCGGCGGCGGAGATGACCTCCTGATACCATTTGGCAAAGTCGTCTTCGCGCTTGACGGTAAGCGCGTGGCGGATCTGGGACACGGCGATGGGCTTCCTGCTTGAACGGGTGCGGCTGTTACCGCTGGAGCGTGGGCGCTTTGCGTTATTTGCTCAGATCGTCCAGCTTCTTTTGCATCGCCGCCATCTGATCGCGCAACACTGCGATTTCGTCCCGGGTGTCGCCCGATGACGGCGCGGGTTTGGCTGCGGGCTTTTCCTTCGCCTTGCCAATGCCGGGGATGAACACGTCAGCAGCCGCGCGCATCATCGCCATGTTGGTTTCATGGATTGCGGCAAAGGGTGTCGCGCTCAGCCCTTTTTCGAAAGCTTCGCGGATCTTTGACTGGTTGTCGCGGAAATTGGCCATGCTGGCTTCGAGGTAGGACGGCATCATCGCCTGCATCGAATTGCCGTACATCCCGATCAACTGCCGCAGGAAGCTGACGGGCAGCATCTGGCCGCCATTGGCTTCTTCATCCATGATGATCTGGGTCAGGATCGAATGGGTGATGTCGTCACCGGTCTTGGCATCCAGCACCTGGAATTCGACGTTTTCGCGCACCATCTTGGCCAGATCTTCCAGCGTGATGTAGCTGGACGAGGCGGTGTTGTAGAGCCGCCGGTTGGCGTATTTCTTGATGATGATCGCATCACCAGCCGCACCGGTTGCCGTTTTCGATCTGCCGACCATTGTTCTGTTTATCCCCGGTTGATGATCCTCTTGCGGGCACCTTAGCACCTGCACAAGCTGCGGTGCAATATAGCCCACCCGAAAGCTTCAGCCGCGGCGCAAACGCCTGCCCATTACCGTCAGCATTTCATAAGGTGACAGCGCATTTTGCTGTGCAGCATCGGCAATGTCCCACGGCACCTGAAGCCAGTCGCCGGCGTGCAGATCAGGGGCGGCGGCAAGATCCACCACCACCATATCCATTGAAACCTTGCCGAGGATCGGCAGAACGCGGCCGCCTTCAAGCAGTGCATTGCCCGGGCCGCGGCTGCGCAGAAACCCGTCGGCATAGCCGATTGAAACCGTGCCGACCCGCATGGGCGCGGGTGCGACGAAGGTTGAATTGTAGCCGATGCCTTCGCCCGCCGCGATAGTGCGGCATTGCAGCAGACGCGCCTCGACCTGCACGACCGGACGGATCGCTGCAGCCAGTTCCGCACGCGGAACGCCGCCATAAAGTGCAAGGCCGGGGCGGGTCAGATCAAAAGCGAAATCCGCGCCCAGCGCAATTCCCGCGCTGTTGGCAAGGCTGATCCGGCGGTGGGGAATCGCGCCTGCCGCTTCGCGAAGGAAACCGGCCTGCTTCAGGTTCATGGCGGTTGTCTCGTCCGCGCTGGCGAGGTGGCTCATCAGGATATCGACTTCAAGCGCGGCGATGCGCGGATCGCCAGCTTGCGCAAGCGAAATGCCGAGCCGGTTGATGCCGGTGTCGACCATCAGGTGGCACACCCCTCCGCCGTTGCCAGACCACAGCTCCGCCTGTTCCAGTGAATTGATGACCGGCACCGCTCCGATCGCCTGGGCGTAGGCGCAGTCGGCAATGTCCAGCGGGCCGTGCAGCACCGCAATCTGCCGCGCTGGCACGTGACGCGCAACGGCTGCCACTTCACTCCAATGGGCGACGAAGAATGTCTCGCATCCCGCATCCCGCAAAACCGGGACGCAGGTATCGACGCCAAGGCCGTAACAATCCGCCTTCACCGCTGCCCCGGCCTTACCTTCGCCGGAAAGCGCATCGAGCGCCCGCCAATTTGCAGCAAGGGCGTTCGTGTCAACAGTCAGACGCAAAGTGGCCGGGGGCGGAACTGCACTGTCAGTCATCAGCGAAGTCTTTGGGCGGGCCACCCGGAATGCCCCACCATGCAACGATCAGGCCGAAGGCAACGACCGCCCAAGTGTACCACAGCCCCGCATAGATATCGCCCGTGCGGGCCACGATCACGCCCGCAATCAGCGGCAGGAAGCCGCCGAGGTATCCCGCACCGATGTGATAGGGGATCGACATCGAGGAATAGCGGATGCGCGGCGGAAACATCTCCGACAAAAGCGCCGCGACCGAGCCATAGGTCAGCGCCGACAGCATCCCCAACGCCAGCAGCACAGCAACAATGCCGATCACATTGGCAAGCGGTGGCTGCTGCTTTGAGAAATCGAACCCGTATTGGCCCAGCGCCGCGTGAAGGCCCGCCTTGCGCGCCGCGCCGTCAGCCAGCCACGCCGCGTCAATCGGCACGTCCGCACCGCCCACAGTCATGCCCAACATGTCGCCCGGCGTCAGTGTATAGCGCACGCCAGATGCAGTCAGCGTCTCCAGCACTTTGCCGCAATCGGTCTGGTCGCGCTGGAACAGTTCGGCAAAGGGATCAGTCTCGCACGCCGGTCCGCTCACCACCACCGGCGCACGTTCGGCCGCAGCGTCCAGCTGCGGGTTGGCAAAGCTGCCCATCAACCAGAACAGCGGGAATAACAGTGCCAGCGTCAGCACCGAACCGATCATGATCGGCAGCTTGCGACCGACACGGTCGGACCACTTGCCGATGATGACGTAAAAACTCATCACGATCAGGCCTGAAACCAGCAGCACCAGTTCCACGGTCAGATCGGCAACGTGCATCGGTCCGCGCAGGAAACTCATCGCCGAGAAGAACCCGGTGTACCACACTGTCGTCAAAATGCCGGTGATGCCGAACAGAGCGACGAACAGGCGCTTGGGGTTGCCGGGGTAGGTCATGCTTTCCACGAAGGGATTGCCCGACGTCTCGCCCGCTTCCTTCATTGCCTGAAACACCGGGCTTTCCGACAATTTCAGCCGCATCCACAGCGAAATTGCCAGCAATGCGATCGACAGCAGGAACGGAACACGCCAGCCCCATGCCGCAAATGCTTCCGCCGGGATCAGCGCGCGGCAGGCCAGCACCACTATGATCGACAGCACAAAACCGCCTGCGACGCTTGCCTGGATGAAGCTGGTATAGAACCCGCGCTTTTCCGGCGGAGCATGTTCGGCAACATAGATCGCCGCACCGCCATATTCACCGCCGAGCGCAAGACCCTGAATGACCCGTAGCAGGATGACGATGATGGGCGCGGCCATGCCGATCGTATCGACTGTCGGGATCAGGCCCACGCCCGCCGTCGCAATCCCCATCAGCGTCACCGTGACGAGGAAGGTGTATTTGCGCCCAAGCCTGTCGCCCAGAAATCCGAACAGCACAGCGCCCAGCGGACGGAACGCAAATCCCACCGCGAAGGTCGACCACACCAGCAGCAGGCCCAAGGTTTCATTATCGGTGGCGTAGAACGCATCTTTCAGGATGTAGGCGAGCGTCCCGTAGATGAAGAAATCATACCATTCAAAGACAGTGCCCGCGCTTGATGCGCCGATCACCAGCCTGATTTCCTTTTCGGACGGTTCGCGCATCGCGAGCGCCTGCGCCTCTGCCATGTGTGTCTGTTCCCTCTGCGCCCGTCGGCGGTCCTGTGTCGTTTATGTCCCTAGCGCGCGTCCGGGCCGCTTGAAAGCGCTGCGACAGCCGCATTCCACGGCAATAACAGAGCGCCGTGGCGTCCCGGATGATCGCGCGCAGGCGCAAGAACCTCGATCCCCGGCCATTGGGGGAGCGTACCGTCGCCCGCCAGCCAAGCGGCAAGGCCTTCCGCAGTCAGGCGCAAGGATCCCGGATTGGCGCCTGTGGCGGCCTGCGCGAGCAGCGCCGCCGATGCTTGACCGATGGCGCAGGCGCTTACTTTCATACCGACCTGCGCGATCAAGCCGCCATGGCTGAGCGCCATGCCGAGCCCGATGACACTGCCGCAGCTCCTCGAGCGCACCTCGGCGCGCAAGGGCAGATCGTCGGTCAGCGGATAGCGGGCCAGACCGGTTGCCAGACCCAGAAGCTCCGGGGAATACAGCTTCGCCGCAACGCGCTGCGTCACCGGCGGTCAGCGCGCAGCCTTGGCGGCTGCGGCCTCCTGCGCTTCGGACTCGCCGCGCAGACGGTCACGCCGGACTGCAATCGCGGGCATCAACTGGCGCGAAAACGCATCCACGGCGGCATATGTGCGTGCCGTGGTGATCCACGTTGGTCGGCCCTTGTAACCCCACATCTCGTCAAAGCCGGTAACCAGCAGAGCAAAAGCAAAAACCGCGATAAGCGCGCCCTTCACCCCGCCGAAACCGAAGCCCAGAACCCGGTCGATCGGCCCCAGCACAGCGCCGTCAGACGCCTCGCTCGCGTTGCCGATGATGATCTTCATCGCCGCATAGGGTATCAGCAGCAACAGCCCGAAGGCCAGCAGCGAAACGGCAGGCTCGGCGCGGTAGAAGGTGCGCAGGCCTTCGGTAAGCGCCGGATGGAGGAAATGGAGCGAAAGCGCCGCCATGATCCAGGACGCCAGACTGAGCACTTCCTGCACCAGCCCCCGCATGAAGCCGCCGATGGCGGCAACGCCGACGATAATAACGATGATGATGTCGAGAAGAGCCATAGGGCGTGAGGACTATGCGCTACCCATCACCTGGTCAACGATGTTCGCAAGTGCAGCAAGCCCCCGGTAATCTGCCCCCGCGCCCGCCGCCGACGAACCTGCCGGACCGTAGCACCGTGCAAACCCCAGTTTCGCCGCCTCCCGGATGCGCAGCGGGGCATGGGCCACAGGGCGGATTTCGCCTGCAAGGCTGACTTCGCCGAACCAGGCGGCCTTGTCCGGAAGGGGCCGGTCAGCCAGCGCCGAAACCAGCGCCGCTGCCACCGCAAGGTCGGCGGCAGGATCGGTCAGACGGTAGCCCCCGGCGATGTTGAGATAAACTTCTGCCGAGGAAAAGTTCAAACCGCAGCGCGATTCGAGCACGGCCAGCAGCATCGCCAACCGTCCGCTGTCCCATCCCACCACCGCCCGGCGCGGGGTTGCGCCAGATTGCAGGCGCACAATAAGCGCCTGAATCTCGACAAGCACAGGGCGTGTTCCTTCCAGCGCAGGGAATACCGCACTCCCCGCCAGCGGCGTGTCGCGGCCCGACAGGAACAGCAGCGATGGGTTGGCGACTTCCTCAAGCCCTTCGGTCGCCATCGCGAAGACGCCAATTTCGTCCACCGCGCCGAAGCGGTTCTTCAAGGCGC
Source organism: Porphyrobacter sp. (assembly GCA_041639595.1). Lineage (GTDB taxonomy): Bacteria > Pseudomonadota > Alphaproteobacteria > Sphingomonadales > Sphingomonadaceae > Erythrobacter. The sequence continues at coordinate 19,741 of JBEQBX010000015.1, read as the reverse complement.
GCAGGATCCGGTACTGGTGGGAGCGTTCGCCCTCGAAGCTCATCACCACGTCGACCATATGTTCCAGCACGCGCGGACCAGCGATGGTGCCGTCCTTGGTGACGTGGCCAACAAGCACGACCACGCAGCCGCTTTCCTTGGCGTAGCGGATCAGTTCCAGCGCGCAGCCACGCACCTGACTGACAGTGCCGGGTGCGCCTTCGATTGTATCGGAATGCATGGTCTGGATCGAATCGATCACCAGCAGCGCCGGCGGATCGCCTTGCCCCAAGGTGGTCAGGATATCGCGCACCGAGGTTTCCGATGCGAGCCGGATCGGCGCATCGGCCACGCCCATGCGGGACGCGCGCAGGCGCACCTGCCCTGCAGCTTCCTCTCCGCTGACATAGACCACATCATTGCCGCCCCGGGCGATGGTGGCAGCGCATTGGAGCAGCAGCGTCGATTTGCCGATGCCAGGATCGCCGCCCAGCAGCACAGCCGAACCCGGCACCAATCCGCCGCCCAAGGCCCGATCGAATTCGGCAAGCCCAGTCGATTTGCGGACCGGCAGCAGGGTGGGCGCGTTGAGCGGTTCGAAGGCCACAGCCCGTCCACCGCTCGACAGATCATGCTTTTGCGAGAACACCGTCGCCGGCACATCCTCGACCAGCGTGTTCCATTGTCCGCAATCGGCGCATTGCCCCTGCCAGCGGTGCGAGACCGAACCGCATTCCTGACACACGTAACGCCGTTTCGCTTTTGCCATAATCGTGCGCCATAACGAGAACAGATGCTGAACGCAATTGCACAATCCGTGCCTTGCCCGCTAGATAGCGACCATGCGTCAAAAAGAATTGCGGCTTGCTCTTGTGTGCTACGGCGGGGTCAGCCTTGCGGTCTACATGCACGGGATCACCAAGGAAGTATGGCACCTTGCCCGGGCTAGCCGTGCATTCCATCATCCGGCCGCCATGCCGCTGGATGGGGTGGCGGCGGCTTACTGCGATTTTCTGGGTCTCATCGCGCGTGATCATGGGCTGCAGCTGCGGGTGTTGCCGGACATTCTCACCGGCGCCAGCGCGGGCGGGATCAACGCTGTGTTTCTGGCCCAGGCGATCCACGCCGGGCACAGCCTTGAACCGCTTACTGATCTGTGGCTCTCCAATGCTGACGTCAACGAACTGACCGACCCCGATGCCGAACCAATGTGGCGTTACGGGAAATTGTGGGCGCAGCCGATTGCCGAATGGTTTCTCAGCCGCCCCGGCAATGCGGTGAGTGCAACAGTATCTCCGGAAACCCGCGCCGAAGTGCGGGCAAAGGTTTCCCGTCTGGTGCGCGGGCGCTGGTTCAGCCCGCCATTTTCGGGCGCGCGTTTTTCTTCAATGCTGTTCGAAGCGTTCACGCGCATGGGCGAAGAGGGCGACGGCATTCCCTTGCTGCCCGCAGGCTATCCCATCGATCTTGCCGTGACCGCCACTGATTTCCGCGGCTATCCCGAAACGCTGCGCCTCAATTCCCCCGCCTTCGTGGAGGAGACGGAGCACCGCCTGCCGATCAATTTCCGTGCGCGGGTTGGAGATGGCGGCACGCAGGCGGCGCTGGCCGATCCTCTGGAACTGGTGCTGGCCGCCCGCGCGACAGCGAGTTTTCCCGGCGCCTTCCCGCCGCTGACCCTTGCCGAGATTGACGCGCTTGGCGCTGAGGAAGGGCATCCCTGGACCACGCGTGAGGCGTTTCTGGCGCGGATCATGCCCGCCCACGTTGCCCGCGGCACGGTGAGCGAGGTTGCGCTGATTGACGGGGCAGTGCTGGTCAATGCTCCGTTCGGCGCGGCGCTGGGGGCCCTGTATGGCCGCCCCGCCCAGCGCGAAGTTGACCGGCGCTTCGTTTATCTCGATCCGCGCCCTGAAGGTGCCGGCCCTCCCCCAGGTACTCCGTTGCGAGAGATCGGGTTCTTTGGCGCGATATTCGGATCGCTCTCCACAATCCCGCGCGAACAACCGATCCGCGACGATCTGGAGCGGATCGAACTGCAATCGCGTGATGCCGCGCGGCTCAAGCGGGTCATCATGGACCTGCAAGGCGATATCGACCGCGCGGTGGAGAAGCTGTTCGGCTATACCTTCCTGCTTGACCGGCCCACACCCAAACGGCTTGCCGGCTGGCGGGCCAAGGCGCAGCAGGCTGCGGCCGAGCGTGCGGGGTATGCCTTCGGTGCCTATGCGCTCACCAAATTCGACGGCATTCTGGAACAGCTCGCACAATTGATCCTGAAAGCTGCCGGGCAACCGCGGGGTGATGCGATGCCGCTGGTCAACGCCTTACGCTGCGAACTGGAGGCGGGCGGCCTGGCCCAACTCACCGATACGCAGGCCGGCGCGACCGAGGCGGCGATCGGCTTCTTCCGCGCGCATGACACCGGCTTTCGCATCCGCCGGCTGCAACTGCTCGCCCGCAAACTGGCCCGCGATTGGCAGGTTGATTCAACCATCGCCGAAGATGCTCTCGACCGGGCACGGGACCGCTTATACGAAATTCTCGCGCTGTATTACCGCGCTGACGAAGATGTCCTTCGCTCTGCCCGCTTCCGCGAACTGGCGGCTGACGCGCTGCAATCGCCCGGCGCGGTGCTCGATTATCTGGCGACCAAACGATTGCTCCCCGCCACCGATCTTGAGGCAGAGCAGCTGTTGATTGATGCGCTGGAGGACATGCCCAAACTGCTTAAACGGCGGATGCTGCTGACCTATCTGGGCTTTCCGTTTTACGACGTCGCAACCCTGCCCCTGTCGCGGCGGGAGGGTCTGGACGAATTCAACCCGGTCAAGATCGACCGCATTTCGCCCGATGATGCCCTTTCGATCCGAGAGGGCGGAACGGCGGCGACTTTGCGGGGAATCGAATTCTACAATTTCGGGGCATTCTTCAGCCGCGATTACCGGGAAAACGATTACCTTTGGGGGCGCCTGCACGGGGCAGAACGGATGATCGATCTGCTTTCATCAACCGTGTCCGGCGGCGTGCCGGGCGAAGCAGTGCGCGCCGCCAAGCGTGCAGCGTTCCTTGCCGTGCTTGAAGAGGAGGAAAATGCAGGTCGGTGCCAACGCGGCCTGATCGATCAGGTCCGGATGGAAGTGCGCGAACGGATGGGTTAGCCCTGCACCACGCCGAAGAACAACAGCATCACAAGGCGAGAATCCTCATGCGTGGCCCCAAAGCCGGGTGCGGCATTGTGGAACTGCCAAGGCGAAAACAGCAGCAAGCGGTTGAACCGGGCGGGAACGCGCATGATCCGTTCCCACTTGGCAGGAAGTGTCGTGTCGCGGTTGACCACATCTTCCACCAGCGCGTTGATATCGTCGTAGCCACTGGCTGCGATACGGGCAGGATCGCTCGGCACGGCTTCAAGACCGGTGCGCCGGTGCCGGAAAAAATCGGTGCCGCCTGCGTCTGGTCTGGCGCAATCCTGCGGGCGCGAAAGGTAGAGGATGCCGGAATAGGCGGCAGGATCGATATGCACCCCGCTTTTCCCCTTTGCGCCATTGGCGGTCAGACGGCAGGCGCCGTGCTGGGTGCCAGGCGCGGGGCCAAGCTTCACCCCGAGGAGGCGTGACACCGCCGCATCAATCGGTGCGGTGTCGAGAGCGGTGGCGGAATTGAGGCCCGGGAAATTGCCATGCTGTTTGGCCGGATCATAGTCCAATGCCAAAGCTGCGCGCCGCGCCGCCCACGGGTCCGACAGGAAATCATCAACGATCAGGAGCGATGGCAGCACCGCGTGTCAGCCCCCGAAAGCGTCCTTGAGTTTGTTGAAGAAACCGCGGCTCTCAGGGCATTCGTCGCCCGTTTCGGTCGCCTTGAATTCCTCGAGGATTTCCTTCTGGCGGCGCGAAAGCCTGGTCGGGGTTTCGACCACGATTTCGACCACCAGATCGCCGCGCCCGCGCCCTTGGAGCACCGGCATACCGGCCCCGCGAATGCGCAGCTGCTTGCCTGACTTGATACCCGCCGGAATGTCGAGCCGGTTGGTCGAGCCATCCAGATCGGGAATTTCAACGCAGCCGCCCAGCGCCGCGGTCGTGAAGCTGACCGGCACCCGCGTGGCCAGCGTCGTGCCTTCGCGTTCGAAAACCGTGTGCGGTTTGACGTGGAGGAAGATGTACAGATCGCCCGCCGGTGCGCCGCGCTGACCGGCCTCTCCCTTGCCTGACAGGCGAATGCGCGTGCCGGTATCGACGCCGGCAGGGATATCCACCTTCAAGGTCTGGGCTTTGTCGATCCGGCCTTCGCCGCGGCAGGACCGGCAGGGGTTTTCGATGACCGTGCCCCGCCCGCTGCAGGTCGGGCAGGGTCGTTCGATCACGAACAGGCCCTGCTTGGCGCGCACGCTGCCCATGCCGTTGCACAGGTTGCACTGGCGTTCGGAGGTGCCGGGGGTTGCCCCGCTGCCTTCGCAGGTGTCGCAGGCCTGGCTGACCTCAATCTCGATCTCGGTCGATTTGCCGTGGAATGCCTCTTCAAGGCTGACCTGCATATCGTAACGCAGGTCTGCGCCGCGCCGGTTCTGCTGGCGCGCAGCTCCCGCGCCGCCGCCGCCAAAGGCGCTGCCGAAGATCGTTTCGAAGATATCGCCGATGTCACCAAAGTCACCGCGGCCGCCAAAGCCGCCGCCGAAGGGCCCGCCGCCCCCGCCGCCGTTCATCCCTTGCGTGAAAGCCTCGTGCCCGTAACGGTCATAGGCCGCGCGTTTCTGCGGGTCCTTGAGGCAGTCATAAGCCTCGTTGATCGCCTTGAACTTGGATTCGCATTCGGCGTCGCCCGGATTGCGGTCCGGATGGAACTTCATGGCGAGTTTGCGATAAGCACTCTTCAGCGCCGCGCCGTCAGCGTCGCGGGCGCATTCAAGCGTGGCGTAGTAATCGATCTGGGCGCTGGACATATTCGTGACCTAATCCCCGTGACCAGTTGCAGCCGACACGCCGGACCAGAGATCCGGACGCATCGACTGCGTGCTGGGTTGCATCGGGGCCTTAGCCCTTCTTGTCTTCATCAACCTCGGAGAATTCGGCGTCGACGACGTCTTCGTCAGCCGCCGTTTCGCCCGTAGTGGCGCCATCGCTGCTGCCTTCGCCGTCGGGTCCGGCAGCCTGCTGGGCTTCGTAGATCTGCTGGCCCATTTTCATCGCAGACTGGGTCAGAGCCTGCGCCTTGGCGTTGATGTCATCGGCATCGCCGCCTTCAAGCGCGGTCTTGACGGCGGCAATCGCCTCTTCGACCTCGGTCTTGGTGGCGGCGTCGATACGGGCGCCGTGTTCTTCCAGCTGCTTTTCGGTTGCGTGCACAAGGCTGTCAGCCTGGTTGCGCGCTTCGGCCGCCGCCCGGCGCTTCTTGTCGTCCTCGGCAAACTTTTCGGCATCGCGAACCATTTGGTCGATGTCGGAATCGCTGAGACCACCGGAAGCCTGGATCTTGATCGTCTGCTCCTTGCCGGTGCCCTTGTCGCGTGCGGCCACTGACACGATGCCGTTGGCGTCGATGTCGAAAGTCACTTCGATCTGCGGCACGCCGCGCGGCGCCGGCGGAATTCCGATCAGGTCGAAATTGCCGAGCAGCTTGTTGTCCGCCGCCATCTCGCGCTCGCCCTGATAGACCTTGATCGTCACCGCGTTCTGGTTGTCCTCGGCGGTCGAGTAGGTCTGGGTCTTCTTGGTTGGGATCGTGGTGTTGCGGTCGATCATGCGGGTGAACACACCGCCCAGCGTTTCAATGCCAAGCGAAAGCGGGGTCACGTCGAGCAGCAGCACGTCCTTGACGTCGCCCTGAAGCACGCCGGCCTGAATGGCCGCGCCCATGGCGACGACTTCATCGGGGTTCACACCGGTGTGCGGCTTCGCGCCGAAGAACTGTTCCACAACCTCGCGCACGCGCGGCATACGGGTCATCCCGCCGACGAGGATAACCTCATCAACCTGATCCTTGGAAATGCCCGCATCGGCGAGCGCCTTCTTGCACGGATCAAGCGTGCGCTGGATCAGGCCGTCGACCATCTTTTCCAGGTCGGCGCGGGTGATCGTTTCCACAAGGTGCAACGGGGTGGTGGTGCCACCTTCCATGCGCGCGGTGATGAAGGGCAGGTTGATCTCGGTCGAAGCGGCGCTCGACAGTTCGATCTTGGCCTTTTCGGCCGCTTCCTTCAGGCGCTGCAACGCCAGCTTGTCGGTCTTGAGGTCCATGCCTTCCTTCTTCTTGAAGGCATCGGCAAGGAATTCCACAATCGCATTATCGAAGTCTTCACCGCCGAGGAACGTGTCACCGTTGGTGGACTTCACTTCAAAGACGCCGTCCCCGATTTCAAGGATCGATACGTCGAAGGTGCCGCCGCCAAGGTCATAGACGGCGATGGTCTTGCCCTCGTCCTTGTCCATTCCATAGGCAAGCGCAGCCGCAGTCGGCTCGTTGATAATGCGCAGCACTTCAAGGCCAGCGATCATGCCGGCATCCTTGGTCGCCTGACGCTGGGCGTCGTTGAAATATGCAGGCACGGTGATGACGGCCTGCGTCACAGTCTCACCAAGATAGCTCTCGGCGGTTTCCTTCATCTTTTGCAGGATGAAGGCGGACACCTGCGACGGGCTGTATTCTTCTTCGCCGGCCTTGACCCAGGCATCGCCGTTCTTGCCCTTGGTGATGGTATAGGGGACCAGCCCCATGTCCTTCTTGGTCATGGGATCTTCAAAGCGGCGACCGATCAGGCGCTTGATCGCGAAAAGGGTGTTATCCGGATTGGTGACCGCCTGCCGCTTGGCAGGCTGGCCGATCAGGCGCTGGCCATCCTTGGTGAAGGCCACAATCGACGGCGTGGTGCGCGCGCCTTCCGAATTTTCGATCACCTTGGGCTTGCCGCCATCCATGACAGCAACGCAGGAATTGGTGGTGCCGAGGTCGATACCGATTACTTTACCCATTTTTTCCCCATCCATAAGGACATTGTTGGACACCGCTGCCGTCGGCTTCCCGGTTATCGGCGAAGCGCCTTGGCGGCTCGTTTATGAGCGCGATATAGGTGTGGTTTTGCTTGGCACAAGAGAGCGCGCGCCGTAGTTTTGATGGCATTCCACAAGGAGACAATTTCAGTGAAGATCACCAATGGCCCTGTGATGGCTGTCATTTGCGCCCTCGGCCTCAGCATTATTGCCGCTTGCGCGCCCGAAAGCGAAGCGCCTCCTGTGGGCAAGGAGGCCGCAGCCGCCGGTATTACGATCGACAATGCCCGCGTTGTGCTGGCGCCGGTCGCAGGCAATCCGGCAGCGGTTTACTTCGATCTTTCCTACACCGGCGCACCCGGCGTAACGCTGGACAATGTCAAAGTCGAAGGCGCAGGCATGACGATGATCCATGACTACGCGGAAAACGCCGGCAAAATGCAGATGGTCATGACTGACGCTGTGCCGTTGACTCAAGGTGTGCCGGTCAACTTTGCTCCGGGCGGTCTGCACGTGATGGTAATGGAACCAGCCGACACATTGAAAGCGGGCGGCACCGCCAATGTTACATTTAGCCTGTCCAACGGCGTGACCGCGACTGTCGACGCACCCGTCCGCGCTGCCGGGGAAGAGCGCTGAAGCCGCCGCTGATCGATGCGGGCAGACTAGGGGTGGTCCCAGACCCCGCACCCGCCTGCCCGGTCGGCGCGGACCGGGTGCTGACCCCGGGTGAGATCGCTCTGGCCCAGTCGATTTTCGGCGGTGCGATCGACTATGCAAGCGTCAGGGTCAAACGCCGCAAGTTCTTCCCTCTCCACCCGCGCGGAGTGACGATGGCGCCGATGGGGCATCTGCATTTCCATCCGCAGGCCGATCATTATTGCGACGATTTTGCCGCAGCGACCCTGCACAGCCAGGCCCATTTCATTCACGAGATGGTGCACGTCTGGCAGGCGCAGACGCTCGGTCGGTGGTATCTGGTGCTACGCCGCCATCCATGGTGCCGCTATCACTACACACTGAAGCCGGGGTGGCCGCTGGAGCGTTACGGGATTGAGCAGCAGGCCGAAATTGTGCGCCACGCCTTTTTAATGCGGAACGGAGAGCGCGTGGCAGGCGCGCCCTCCATCAACGCCTATCGGGCAATTCTGCCTTTCGGCCCTGCCCACCTGCCCACCTAGTCCGGGCAGCGCACGGTGTATTCGCGTCCATCGCGGTCAACGCGGTAACATTCGCCGTTTTCTTTTTTGAGCAGCGCACCGCCCACCCCGCCCGCTGCCGCGCCGATGGCCGCGCCGGTGGCGATGTCGCCGCCCGTCACCGCGCCGACCGCGGCACCGGCAGCAGCGCCGACGCCTGCGCCTTCGACGGCATAATTTTCAGCGCAGGCCCCAAGTGAAAGCGCGCAGGCTGCGCCCAGGATCGAGGTGGAAAGGCGGTAGGTCATGTCGTGTCTCCGGAAAGCTCGCATTACGGTGCAGAGCTTACCGGAGAGCAGAGACGGATGTTCCGCGGTCTGTCGCACCAACGGGTGATCGCAGCGTGACCTGCCTTGCAGATCAGTCGGGCTTCTTTGCCACGGCCACCATCGCGGCGCGCAGCAGACGATCCTTGATCATCCAACCGGCTTGCATTTCCGACACAACCGTACCCGGCTCCTGATCGGCAGTCGGGACTTCCAGCATCGCCTGATGCTGATTGGGGTCGAGCGGTAAGCCAACTGCCGCGATGCGGCTTATGCCGTGGCTGGCGAACACCTTTTCCAGCTCACGCTGGGTCGCTTCGATGCCGATGACGAGGCCCTTCATGCTGTCATCAGTTCGCAGGCTTTCAGGGATTGCCTGAACGGCGCGCGAAAGATTGTCGGCAACGCTCAGGATGTCACGGGCAAAACCGGTCGCGGCATAGGCGCGTGCTTCGTCCTTCTCACGCTCAAGGCGGCGCCGCACATTCTGCGTTTCGGCCTGCGCGTAAAGCACTTCCTGCTTGGCAGCGCCCAGCTCGGCACGCAATCCGGCGATTTCCGACGACGTGGCGATGGCATCATGGTCTACGCCTTCATCGAAATCCTTGCCTTCGGGGTAATCGTCGCCTTCCAGAAACTCCTGCGGCACACCCTTCAGTTCAGCCTCTGCCGCCGCATCGCGCGGCTTGCCATTGTCATTCATGTCTCGTGTTTTCCATTCAAGCGATGAGCTTGCCCAGCGAACGGGCGGTCAAATCTACCATGGGGACAACCCGCGCGTAATTCAACCGCGTGGGCCCGATCACACCCAGCACGCCGACCACCCGGCCCTCGCGATCGCGATAGGGCGAGGCGATCACGCTGGACCCGGACAGGGCGAACAGCCGGTTCTCGGACCCGATGAAAATCCGCGTAGCATCGGCCTCGCGCGCCGAATCGAGCAGTTCGGCGACCGATTGCTTGTTTTCGAGATCTTCAAGCAGACTGCGCACCCGCTCGATATCGCCCAGCGCCGTTTCGTCGAGCAGATTGGCCGCGCCGCGGACGATCAGCACGGGCCGCGCGGCGGCATCCTCGCTCCAGACGGCAAGCCCGCGTTCCACAAGATCGCGCGAGGCATCATCAAGCTCCGATTTGCCGGCGTTGATCTCGGTCCGCATGGCCTGCGCAGCCTCGGCCAAGGTGCGGCCTGCAAGCCGCGCGGTGACATAGTTCGACGCCCGGTCGAGCGCGCCGGGATTGAGCGCCCCGCCAATGGTCACGACGCGGTTCTCCACCCCGCCATCCTCGCCCACCAGCACCGCGAGCGCACGGCCCTGCCCCAGATCGACAAGGCTGAACTGGGCAAGCCTCTGTTCGCGCGGAGCAACCAGTACCATGCCCGCCGCGCCCGATAGATCGGAGAGGATCGCAGAGGCCTGCTTGATCGCCGCCTCGACAGGGCCAGCTTCGGCCAACCGTGCTTCGATTGCCGCCTGTTCTTGCATGGTCGGTTCGGCCACCCGCATCATGCCATCAACGAAAATCCTGAGGCCAGCATCAGTCGGCATCCGCCCCGCGCTGGTATGCGGCGCGGCAAGCAGGCCTGCAGTTTCCAGATCGGCCAACACGCTGCGGATCGACGCGGGCGACAGGTTCAGCGCCCCGTCCGACGCCAGCGTCTTCGATCCGACCGGTTGCCCGCTTTCGATATATCCTTCCACCACCCGCTGGAAAATGTCGCGTGCGCGCTGGGTGAGTTCGGTAACAGGGAGCGATGTCATGGGAGCGTAGTTAAAGCCTATCGCCAACTTTCTCAAATTCCCTTCGTCTCAAGCTTGCCCGATCCCTGCACTTTCTTCTAGCGCGGCTCTCGACCATAAAAGGAACAACTCATGCGCCCTTCAGGACGCGCGCCCGATGAAATGCGCGCCATCACCATCGAAACCGCCTTCACCAAACACGCCGAAGGATCGGTTCTGATCGGTTTCGGCGATACCAAGGTGCTGTGCACCGCCAGCGTTGAAAAGGGCGTGCCGCCATGGCTGCGCGGCAAGGGTGAAGGCTGGGTGACGGGTGAATATTCGATGCTCCCCCGCGCCACGCACACCCGCGGCGCGCGCGAAGCGGCCAAAGGCAAGCAATCAGGCCGCACGCAGGAAATCCAGCGCTTGATCGGGCGCAGCCTTCGTGCCGTGGTCGATTTGCAGAAACTTGGCGAACGTCAGATCACACTCGATTGCGATGTAATTCAGGCCGATGGCGGCACGCGCACGGCGGCCATTTCGGGCGCATGGATCGCGCTCCGGCTCGCCATCAATGGCTTGATGGCATCGGGCGATATCAAGCATGATCCGATTCAGGCGCAGGTCGCCGGTATTTCGTGCGGCATCTTCAAAGGCACCCCGGTGCTCGATCTCGATTACGACGAGGATTCGAACGCCGAAGCCGACGGCAATTTCGTGCTGCTGTCGGGCGGCAAGATCGCCGAAGTGCAGGCCACCGCAGAAGGCGCAACCTATGACGAGGAAGCCCTGCTGCGGCTCCTGCGCCTCGCACGTCTCGGTTGCGACCGGATATTTGCCGCCCAGTTGGACGCGGTGAAATGACAGCCCAATCCGTAAGGCGCCTCGGCTCGGGATCGCTGGTGATTGCCACGCATAATGCGGGCAAGCTCAAGGAGATTTCCGCGCTGCTCGATCCTTACGGGGTCAAGTGTCTCTCGGCCGGATCTTTGGGTCTGCCGGAACCGGCCGAGACGGGCACAACCTTCGTCCAGAACGCGCTGCTGAAAGCGCGCGCGGCGGCGGAGGCTTCTGGGCTGGCGGCGCTGGCCGATGACAGCGGGCTTTCGGTGGCGGCTCTTGATGGGCGCCCCGGGGTGTATACCGCTGACTGGGCCGAACGGCAGTGGTTCGAAGGTGCGCCGGGTCGCGACTGGTTCATGGCGATGGGCAAGGTCGAAGGGTTGCTCGCCGAAAAGGGGGCAGGCGCCGATCGTTCGGCGGCGTTCCATTGTGTGCTCGCACTGGCATGGCCGGACGGTGAACATGCGATCTACGAAGGCAGTTGCGATGGCAGCCTGACATGGCCGCCGCGCGGGGAACTGGGCTTCGGCTATGATCCGGTCTTTGTGCCAACCGGCGGCGCAATGACTTTTGCCGAGATCGCTCCGGAAGAAAAGCACGCCATCAGCCACCGCGCCGATGCTTTTGCCAAGCTGGTGGCCGAACAGTTCGGGTAACTCAGCGCCGGGTGAGACGCTCGGCAGGGTCAAGTCGGTAGCCCATGACATTACCCGCTGGCCAGTAACGGCACACCAGCACCTCGTGCCGGGCATTGACCGCCGCCGCGCAGCCGACCTCTTGCGTATCTGGCCAGATGATCTGGGTGTAATGCCCGACATCGGTCCAGCGCCCGGTGCGGGAGATATCGGGAAACGTGCCAGGACGGAAATCGCGTTTTTCCGCGATAAACAGGTCGATCATCTGCCACGGGGCATATGTGTCGCGGGTCCCCATCCACAAGTTCTCGCCCTGCTTTCTCCTGAGCAGATCGGGGTCGTGCTGGAATGCACGGCGCGCCGCAAGATTGTCGGCCCAAACTTGCGCATCGCGCATCAGCGCATGGTTCCAGCGCAGCGGGGCCAAGCCTACATCGTCGCGCGCAGAATTATGCTCCGCAAGCCATTCCTGCTCGGCCGGATAGAGCGGGCGCTGGTCTTGCGCCTTCACTTGCGGCAGGGCGGGCGCTGCTGTCATAAGCACGGCTGCGCCCACAAGGCGGGCAAAAAGGTTCACAAGGCAGGACGTTGGCATGAAATTGATCTATGCTTCAATGATTAAGCAGACCTGAAAGCCAATCCATGGCGCGTGCGCTTTATATCCATTGGCCGTTCTGTGCGAAGAAGTGCCCCTATTGCGACTTCAACTCGCACGTGCGCGCTGGCGTGGACGTGGAAGCGTGGCAGGCAGCCTTGATCGCCGACATGCGGGGCGAGGCTGAGCTTGCAGGTGGTGAGCGGCTGACATCGATCTTCTTCGGCGGCGGCACGCCATCGCTGATGCCCCCTGCCCTTGTCGCCGCGCTGCTGGCCGAGGCCGAGCGATTGTGGGGCTTTGCGCCAGGGATAGAGATAACGCTGGAGGCCAACCCGTCATCGGTCGAGGCGGCGAATTTTGCGGCGCTTGCAGCGGCGGGCATCAACCGCGTTTCTTTGGGCGTCCAATCGCTGGACGATGGCGAATTGCGGTTTCTGGGTCGTCTGCACGGAGCATCAGAGGCGCTGGCCGCGCTCGACACCGCGCAGGCGCATTTCGAGCGGGTCAATTTCGACATGATCTACGCTCTGCCCGGCCACACCCCGGAACTGTGGCATGACCGGCTGAGCAGAGCGATCGGACTGGGCACCGGGCACCTGTCGCTCTACCAGCTGACCATCGAACCGGGCACACGCTTTGCCAGCGATGTGCGGCGCGGGCGGCTCGTGCCGCTTGATGATGACGCTGCTGCCCAACTTTTCGACATCACCCAGGACATGTCCCTAGCCGCCGGCCTGCCTGCCTATGAAACAAGCAACCACGCCCGCCCGGGCGAGGAAAGCCGCCACAATCTGGTCTATTGGCGTTATCAGGATTATTGCGGGATCGGCCCGGGCGCGCATGGTCGGCGCGGGGGCGTGGCGACCGTGCGGCACAAGAAGCCTGAAAACTTCCTCACCTCGGTAGAACGTCAGGGCAACGGGATTGTCGAAGCGCGAGCGCTGGCGGTCACGGAACAGGCGACCGAAGCCCTGCTCATGGGACTGCGCCTGACTGAGGGCATTGACCTTGCAGCGATGGGAGCGCGGTTTGGACTGTCGCGCGCCGGGTTGATCGATGGCGCTGCACTGAAGCGACTTGAAACACTCGGGCTCATGTGGACTGATGGCCAGCGGATCGGAGTTGCTCCGGCGGGGCGCGGGTTGCTCGATGCGCTGCTGGCCGAATTGGTGGCCGATACGCTGGTGAGTGCATGAGTGCCGCCGATCTTGTCGCTGCATGGCGGTCGCACCTCGCTGATAATCGCCGCCGATCGCCCCATACGGTGCGCGCCTATGTCAGCGCAGCAGAACGGTTGGTGGCTGCGCAAGTGCTGGAAGAATGGGCAGCGGCGGCGCGGATCGAAGCGCATCATCTGCGCAGCCATCTTGCATCACGGCGAGCGGACGGGCTTGGCAATGCCAGCACCGCGCGAGAATTGTCGGCATTGAAGGCGTTCATTGCTTTTGCAAGGGCGCAGGTCGGCGATCCCGACCCTGCGGCGCCGCGTTTGCGGGGGCCGCGCATCAAAAAGGGACTGCCCCGCCCCGTCACCCCTGATGAAGCGGTAAACCTGACCGATCTGGTCGACGGGCTTGCCGCGGATGACTGGATCGGCGCGCGCGACCGGGCGGTGCTGCTTTTGATGTATGGATCAGGCCTGCGGATTGCCGAAGCCCTGTCGCTGGACGGGCGCGATGCGATGCTTGGCGCGGTATTGCAAGTGACCGGCAAGGGCGGGAAACAGCGTGTGGTGCCGGTGCTGCCCATCACACGGGCGGCTGTGGCGGATTATGCGCGGCTCTGCCCCTACCCGCTTGCGCCCGGCGAGCCACTGTTTCGCGGCGCGAAAAGCGGGCCGCTATCGCCTGCCATGGTGCAGCGTGCGATGGCGCAGGCGCGGCGCGCGCTCGGTCTGCCGGAATCTGCCACGCCGCACGCACTGCGGCATTCGTTTGCGACGCATCTGCTGAGTGCGGGGGCAGACCTGCGCTCATTGCAGGAACTGCTCGGTCACGCGTCTCTGGGATCAACCCAGATTTATACCCGCGTGGATGCGGCGAGCCTGTTGGAGAATTACCGCAACGCCCACCCCCGCGGCTAGGGAAGCAGACCAGTTACGCCTGATCATCGCTCTCGTGATGCACGACCGGCTTCCACGTGACCACGCGGTAGACATAGAACGCCACACCGGCGAGTACGAAAGCTACCACGCCGTAACCCGCCAGCTTCTCGAAACGGTCGACCAGCGGCGCTGCTTTCTGTCCCCCGAAGATCAGTACTGCGTTCCAGATGCCCGATCCCAAAAACGTAAACAGGCAGAAACGCCACAGCTTCATATGCGCAAGACCTGCAGGCAGCGAGACGATGGTGCGCAAGATCGGCGAGAAGCGCAGCGCAAAGACGATGCCGTCGCCATATTTCCGGAAAATGTTGCGCGCCTTGGTGAATTCGTCCCATTCAAAGGTCAGCCAGCGGCCCCAGCGGTCGATGATGCGCTTCAGTTGCTCCTCGCTCCAGACCTTGCCGATCCAGAACCAGAACAGGTTTCCGACCACGGTGCCGAGGGTCGCGACGACCCAAACCGTGCCGAATGTCATCTGCCCCTTGGCGACCAGCAGGCCCGCACCACCCATGATCACCTCGGAAGGGATCGGCGGAAACACGTTCTCGGCCATCATCAGGAAGAAAATGCCGAGATAGCCGCCCTTATCGAGCAGTTCGAGGAGGAAATCGGTCATGGGTCTCGATCATTCTGTTGCGAGGGGGCCGGTCAGGCTGCGGCGCTGCGTGCGGCAAGCCGCCGCTCGATCGCATCCCAGATCATCGCCGCCGTATCAGTGTTGTTGAAGCGGTCAATCGCCACAATGCCGGTGGGCGAGGTGACGTTGATCTCCGTCAGCCACTTACCCCCGATCACGTCGATGCCAACAAACGTAAGGCCCAAACGTTTCAGATCCGGGCCAAGCGCCGCGCAAATCTCCTGTTCGCGCTGCGTGAGGTCAGTCGGCTGTGCGCTGCCGCCCATAGCGAGGTTGGAACGGAATTCGCCCTCGCCCGGAATGCGATTGATCGCGCCAGTCACTTCGCCATCGATCAGGACAATGCGCTTGTCGCCCTGCGCCACCTCCGGAAGGAAAGGCTGGACCATGTGCGGTTCGGGCCAGGTCTGATTGAACACCTCGAACAGCGCGGTCAGGTTTTCGCCGTTCTCCCCGATGCGGAAGATCGCCTTGCCGCCATTGCCGTGGATCGGCTTGACCACCACCGCGCCGTGTTTGTCCATGAAGCGCCGCACTTCGTCCACCGAACGCGTCACCAATGTCGGCGGCATGAACTGCCGGTAGTTCAGCACCATCACCTTTTCAGGCGAATTGCGCACATTGGCCGGATCATTGACCACCAGCGTTTCGTGGCCGATCCGCTCCAGCATATGGGTGGCGGTAATGTAACCCATGTGGAACGGCGGATCCTGCCGCATCAGCACGACATCGACATCCTTGCCGAGGTCGATCCGCACCTGATCGGCGCGCGTGAAATGGTCACCTTCGACACGCTGCACCGTCACCGGAAAGGCATGCGCGAAGAGGCGATCATCCTCGTCCAGCGTGAGGCTTTCAACGTGGTATTCCAAGACAGTGTAACCCCGCGACTGCGCTGCGAGCATCAGTGCAAAGGAGCTGTCTCCCGCGATATTTATGGTGTCGATTGGGTCCATCTGGACGGCGACTCGCAAGGTCATTCATTGGGCTCCGAAAGCATCAGGTGAAAGGCATCCACGCATTTTCGATGTGGGTCGGCTTACTGCCGGGTGCAAGCAGGATGACGTCGATGCGGATATCCTCGCCATCGGTGGCGTAATCCTGCCAGATGCATTCGGCTGCGCGCGCCACACGCGTCAACCGCCGTTCGTCAATCGCGTCGCCCAGCGCGGCGCTGCGGGCGCGCCATTTGACCTCGACAAACGCGACGATGCCGGAGCGCTTGGCTATCAAATCGATTTCGCCGGCCTTGGTCCTCACGCGTTCAGCCACAATCTGCCAACCTTGCTGGGCGAGAAACATGGCTGCCTCGGCCTCGCCTTGGCGCCCACGACTGTCTGCCTCTTGGCGCTGTTCGGGCGTGCGCCCCCTGCTCTGTTGCCCGTCGCTCATTCGCCCTTCAATTCCAGCACGCGGGCATAAAGCGTGGCGCGGTCAATCCCGGTCGCCTTCGCCACGATGCCTGCCGCCTTACCCGGCCCAGCCTCTGCCAGCGCGGCGCGGAGCAGGGCGTCGGTATCAGTAACGGGCGCTTCGCTTTGCGCAGGCGGGCCGATCAAAAGGACAATCTCGCCCTTGGGCGGATGTGCCGCGTAATGCGCGGCAAGCGCAGCGGCGGTGCCGGTGCGGCACTCCTCATGCATCTTGGTCAGTTCGCGTGCGACGGCAAGCTCACGGTCGGGCCACAGCCTGTCGATTGCCCAGAGGCTGCGTTCAAGCCGGGGTGCAGTTTCATAGAACACCAGCGTTGCGGCAACGTTCGCCAGCCCTGCCAGCGTCTCTTCGCGGGCCTTGTCCTTGACCGGAAGAAAGCCTGCAAACAGGAACCGGTCGCTCGGCAGGCCAGCAATCGCCAGCGCGGACACGGCAGCGCAGGCTCCCGGAATGCTGACCACGGTGACGCCTGCTGCCCGCGCTTCGCGCACCAGACGATAGCCCGGATCGGATATCAGCGGCGTCCCGGCATCGCTTACCAGCGCAACCGGTGCCAGCCTCGCCTCGTCGATGATCCTGGCGCGGACTTCCGGCGGGGCGTGATCGTCGAGTCGTTGCAAACGCGCCTTGATTCCGAAGTGCTTCAACAGCTTGCCGGTGACCCGCGTATCCTCGCAGGCGATTATTGCCGCGCCTTGCAGCACCGCCAGAGCCCGCAGCGTGATGTCGCCAAGATTGCCAATCGGGGTCGCAACGATATACAGCCCGGCTACGGGTTCCCACGAGGGAATTGAAGGTGGCGCCATAGGCATGATGCATTTGTCCATGGCGCAGGGCTGAGGGGTCGGCAAGAATGAAGCTTTGGAATCAGGCGAATTGGGTTGCATCATTTTCAGGTGCCACGCGCACGATGACACCGCGGAACGCCGCGCTGGCAGGTGCAGCTATCCTTGCGGCAGGGTGCCAGGTTATCCCGAAAACCGATGTGGCTACAACCTCCGTGCCTGCACCTGCCCCAGAGCCATCGGCCACTGCTTTACCGACGGACACCGGCCGCCACCGCATTGCGCTGCTCGTTCCCTTGTCGGGTGATACTGCTGCGGTCGGACAGGCCATCGGCAATGCCACCACGATGGCGTTGCTGGATACCAGCGCCGACAATCTGCGCATCACCACCTATGACACGTCCGAAGGCGTCGCGACCGCGGCGCGCAAGGCGATTGCCGATGGCAACAAGCTGATCCTCGGCCCGTTGACTTCCGATGCCGTTCCTGCCGTGCAGGCGGCTGCGCGCCCTGCGGGGGTGCCGGTCATCGCCTTTTCGAACGATGCGAGCGTAGCCAATACGGACGTGTTCGTGATCGGCCATCTCCCCGAACAATCGATCCGACGTTCGGTGGAATTCGCGCGTGGGCGTGGGGCAGCGCGCTTTGCCGTGCTTGCACCGGAGGGTGACTATGGCACGCGTGCGCTTTCGGCGCTGGAAAATTCGTTGCGCGATTTCGGCGGTTCGCTGGTGCGCCGCGAAAGCTATGCACGCGGCAATACCTCGATCGTCAGCGCAGCGGCCCGCCTGCGCGCTGCCGGCGGATACGACACAGTGCTGATCGCCGACAGCGCGCGACTGGGGATGGATGCGGCCGGGGAATTGAACAAGTCGAGCCGCAACCGGTCGCGGATCCTCGGCACCGAGTTGTGGAGCGGCGAAGCAGCCCTCGCCCGCACGCCCGCGATGGAAGGCGCGCTGTTTTCGGCCGTCTCGGACCAGCGGTACAAGCGTTTTGCAGAAAGTTACGCCTCCCGTTTCGGCGCGCAGCCTTACCGCATGGCGACATTGGGATATGACGCAGTGTTGTTAACGCTCAGGGTCGCGCGCGACTGGAAGGTGGGTACGCCGTTCCCCAAGAACCAGCTTTACGACAGGGGCGGATTTTTGGGCGTTGACGGCGCCTTCCGCTTCGGCCGCGACGGTGTTGTGGAGCGCGCATTGGAAGTGCGCGAAATCAAGGGTGGAGATGTCACACCGGTCGATCCGGCGCCATCCGGCTTTGGCCGCTGAGTAAAACCACCGGGGGTGGGTTGTGAGCCGTGCGGGCGCGGGCCTATAACGCCGCCCATGGCCGATACCACCCCCGACGATCTTTTCGCCAACACCCCGACTTCTAGCGGTGATTACAACGCCTCTGCCATCGAAGTGCTCGAAGGCTTGGAGCCGGTGCGCCGCCGGCCGGGGATGTATATCGGCGGCACGGACGACCGCGCCTATCACCACCTCGCCGCCGAAGTGCTCGACAACGCGATGGACGAAGCGGTGGCGGGCCATGCGACGCGGATCGAGATGCGGCTGGAGGAAGGCAACCGGCTGGTAGTCACCGATAACGGACGCGGCATTCCTGTCGATGAACACCCCAAGTTTCCGGGCAAATCGACTCTGGAGGTGATCCTTTCCACCCTGCATTCGGGCGGCAAGTTCTCGGGGAAAGCCTATGCCACCAGCGGCGGCCTGCACGGCGTGGGGGTGAGCGTGGTCAATGCGCTGTCGATCGACACGCGGGTCGAGGTCGCGCGGGACAAGCAGCTTTACGCGCAGGAATTCTCGCAAGGCGTCACCAAAGGCCCGATCCAGAACCTCGGCCCCACGCCCAACCGGCGCGGCACCACAGTCAGCTTTGTCCCCGATCCCGAGATTTTCGGGGACCGCAGCTTCAACCCCAAACGCCTGTTCAAGCTGGCGCGGTCGAAGGCCTATCTGTTCGCGGGCGTCGAAATCCGCTGGAAGTGCGCGCCCTCGCTCGCTTCGGAGGACGTGCCTGCCGAAGCCACCTTCAAGTTCCCCGGCGGCTTGGCCGATCACTTGGCCGAACAGGTCGGCGCGCGCGAATGCGTGACCGCCCAGCCTTTCACCGGCTCGCAGGATTTCCCGCTGATCGACGGCATCGGACAAGGCCGCGCCGAATGGGCGATTGCCTGGCCGCTCTATTCCGATGGTTCGACAAGCTGGTATTGCAACACCGTGCCCACCCCCGATGGCGGCACCCACGAACAGGGGTTGCGCACCGCGCTGACCCGCGGGCTTCGCGCCTTCGGAGAGTTGGTCGGCGCAAAGAAGGCCAAGGACATCACCGCCGATGACGTGATGACCGGCGCCGAGGTCATGCTCAGCGTCTTCATCCGCGATCCGCAGTTCCAGTCGCAGACCAAGGACCGCCTGACCTCGCCCGAGGCTGCGCGGCTTGTCGAGAACGCGGTGCGCGACCACTTCGACCACTTCCTCACCGACAATATGGAGCGCGGCAAGGCGCTGCTCGGCGAAGTGATGGAGCGCATGGACGA
>JBEQBX010000014.1:0-44409 GCA_041639595.1 Porphyrobacter sp. | reverse complement strand
CGAACACCGTGCCGTCGGCGGCCAGCTTGCCCTTGTACTTGACCCACACGACTTCGCCGACCTTGGCCGTCGGACCGGTGCCTGCCACCTGGGTATCGACGTTAAGCCCGCGCGGGATTGCCGACCAAGCAAGGCCAGCGCCCACCAGCACGGCGAGGAGCACCCCGATCCACAGCTTGGTCAGCGATCCTTTGGCGACAGGCTGGATCGGAACGCGGGTAATCTCGGTCATGGTCTTGTCCTGCTAAGCATGTGGGCGCGACGACAAAAGGGCGCGGGTTGTAGCCGCGCCCTGATGGCTGATCGCAAAGGGGTATTCAAGCGGTTCCGGTGAGGGAGGCACGCCTGACGACGGGATTATTTGCTCCCGTCACGCTCCATCCGCTTGCGCTCCATCTTGCGGGCGCGGCGCACGGCTGCGGCCTTTTCACGGGCGCGCTTTTCGCTGGGCTTTTCGTAGTGGCGACGCAGCTTCATTTCGCGATAAACGCCCTCGCGCTGCAGCTTCTTCTTGAGCGCGCGCAGGGCCTGATCGACATTGTTATCGCGAACCATGATTTGCATAAACGACGACTACCTCATGTCCAAACGCCCAGAGCCCCGCTGTGATTCTGCGCGGGGTTGCGCGATGAATTTCCAATGAAATGCGGGCGATTCCTCATGGGAGCCGCCCTTCAAACGCGGTCCCGATAGTCCAACAGTCCCCGAAAGGCAAGCCACCAGAATCCAATCGCGCGCAGTTGGTGCGCCAGCCGCGCTGGTCAGAACGGCCTCCCCTCGCTAAAGGCCAGCGATGGCCGGTGAAATCTCCCCTCTTGTGGCAAGCCTCAACGTCGCTGTCGGCGGTGCGGCAGGGTCCGTGCTGCGCTATCATGCAGGACGGGTGGTGGGCCAATTGGCCGGGACCGGCAACGCCTTTCCGTGGGGCACGCTGGCAGTCAACATCATCGGCAGCCTTGCGATGGGCGCGCTGGTCGGCTGGCTGGCGCGCGGCACAATGACCACCCCCCAGGCCGAACCGTTGCGGCTGCTGATCGGCGTCGGGCTGCTCGGCGGGTTCACCACTTTCAGTGCCTTCAGTTCCGAACTCGTCACCATGCTCCATCGCGGGCAGACGATGCTGGCGCTGGGCTATGCCGCCGCCTCGCTTGTTGCGGGGATGGCGGCGATCATCATCGGCCTTGTTGCCGCGCAGAGTGCTTCATGACCGATACTCCTACTGATAACGTCCGCCAGTTCACCGTTTCCGAGGATGACGACGGCATCCGGCTCGACCGCTGGTTCAAGCGCAATCTGCCGCAGATCGGTTTTGCCACCGTGTCCCGCTGGGCGCGCACCGGGCAGATCCGCGTCGATGGCAAGCGGGTGAAGCCCGAAGACCGGCTGGGGCAAGGCCAGATGCTGCGCGTGCCGCCGGGCGGCGAAGACGCGCCCACCGCGAAAAAATCCGCGCCGCGCATCCGCACCCTCAGCCCCGAACAGATCGCCGAAGCCAAAGGCATGGTGATCCGCGAAACGGCCAGCGCCATCGTGCTGAACAAACCGCCCGGCCTCGCCACGCAAGGCGGAAGCAAGACGACCAAGCATGTCGACGGGCTGCTCGATGCCTTTGTCGAGACCGAGAAGACCCCGCGCCCGCGGCTGGTCCACCGGCTGGACAAGGATACGTCGGGCGTGCTGCTGATCGCGCGAACGCCGGGCAGTGCGGCGAGTTTTTCCAAACGTTTCGCCAGCCGTTCGGCGCGCAAGGTCTATTGGGCGCTGGTGGTGGGTAAACCGCAAATGTCCGAAGGTGTGATCGACGCAGCCCTCGCCAAGCAGCCGGGGACCGGCGGCGAGAAAATGCATATCGACGAGGAAAACGGCGCAGCGGCCAAGACGCGTTACCGTGTGGTCGACAGTGCGGGGCAGCGCGCGTCCTGGGTCGAACTGGAACCGCTGACCGGGCGAACCCACCAGCTGCGGGTCCACATGGCCGCGATCGGCCACCCGATCGTGGGCGACGGCAAGTATGGCGGGCCGGATTCATTCCTCACCGGCGCGGTCAGCCGCAAGATGCACCTCCACGCGCGCCGGCTGATCATTTCCGAACCCAAGATCGGTGAGGGAACCGGCGGCAAGCTGGACGTGACCGCAGAACTCCCCCCGCACTTTGCGATGAGCATGGAAGTGCTGGGCTTTGACCAGGGCCTGTCGGACGCATCGCCCATGGGGGACGAGGCACCGGAACGCTCGGGCGAGGAAAAGAAGCAGGCCGCCCGCCGCCACTTCAAACAGGCGCGCAAGGAAGCCCGCGCCCCCCGCCGCGCGCGTGGCGGCACATCGGAAAAACCCAAGGCGAAGCCGAAGGGCAAGCCCGCCGCCAAGTCTGCGGCCAAGCCTGCACCCAAGAAAACCCCCGCTAACCGCGCGCGGCCTGCGCCGAAAGCTCCCGGAGGCACCAGCGGTGGCGGGGGCCGCCGTTGATGCATCCAGATCCGGTCTTCCACCACGATGATCGCCGCGCCTGCGAAGCCCTGATCGCAGACATCGGCTTCGGCATGGTGTTCGCCGCCGCGCCCGATGGCCCGCGTGTCGCTCACACGCCGCTGTTGTCCGATGGCGCTGGCACGGTGATGTTCCACCTGTCGAATGGCAATGCGCTCACGCGCCCGATCGAAAGCGGTGCGGACGTCTTGATCGTTATCAACGGGCCGGATGGTTACGTGTCGCCGCGGTGGTATGCCAACCGCGACACGGTACCGACGTGGAATTACGTCGCGCTGGAATTGTCAGGCCCGGTCACCCGGATGGAGGATGCCGCGCTGGAAGCTTTCCTCCATGCCGCCATCGCCCGTCATGAAGGCAGGCTTGGCGGAGAGCCGTGGCGGGCGGAGGAAGCCTCCGAACGGATCTGGAATGGTCTGTTCAGGGGGATCACCGGGTTCACAATGGCGGTCGAAACGTGGCGGCCGACCTTCAAGCTTTCGCAGAACAAGCCGGTCGGGGATCGCACGCAGATCGCCGATGGGCTTGAGGTTTCAGGCCACGCGGCGCTTGCCGCAAAGGTCCGGGGTCATGGCGCATGAAGCTGGCCGTGTTCGATTGCGACGGAACGCTGGTCGATGGACAGGCGGATGTGTGCTGGGCGATGGAGCGGGCCTTCACCCGCGCCGGCCTGCCTGCGCCCGATAATCACGCGGTGAGGCGGAGCGTGGGTCTCAGCCTGCCTGCCGCTGTCCGCGCGCTGGCCCCTGATCTGACCGACGATCAGAACCGTGCCGTCACCGAATTCTACCGCTCCAGCTTTCGTGCGCGGCGCGAGGAAGGCCTGCTGGATGAACCGCTGTATGATGGCATCGCCGACTTGCTGCGCGCCCTGCACGGTGCGGGCTGGCAGCTTGCCGTCGCCACCGGGAAGTCCGATCGCGGGCTGGCGGCCTGCCTTGCTGGCCACGGCATCGCCGATCTGTTCGTCTCGCTCCAGACCGCTGATCGCCACCCTTCCAAACCGCACCCCGCCATGCTGGAGGCTTCGATGTTCGAAGCCGGGGCGCAGGCCCATGAAGCGGTGATGATCGGCGACACCAGCTTCGACATGGTGATGGCGCGCAGCATCGGCGTGGCCGCGATCGGGGTTGGCTGGGGGTATCACGGCACGCCCGAATTGCTGGCGAGCGGGGCGGCGCAGGTCGTCCAGACCGCCAACGCGCTGGCCGCCGCCCTGCAGGAGACGCTACCATGACCAGCCACCGTGAACGCCAAGCCGCCGAAACGCGCGCGCGCACCGGCTTCATCATCATCAACGTGGTGCGCTTCGGCGGGATCGCGCTGATCATGCTGGGCTTTGCCATTGTGCGCGGCGTAATTGATCTGCCGCGCCCCGTGGGTGCGATCATCGCGGTGGCGGGCTTCTTCGAATTCTTCTTCCTGCCGCGCTTTGTTGCGCGCGCATGGAACGCCGGAGCCGACAAGCGACCATGATCCGCAGGTTTTACAAGGATGTTACCGTCGCCGCTGTGGCGGGCGGGTGGCAGGTGATGCTGGACGCGCGCGGGGTGAAAACCGTGGGCGGCGCCCCGCAGGTGCTGCCGACGGAAAGTCTGGGCAATGCATTGGCCGCGGAATGGCGGCAACAGGGAGATACAATAGATCCCGCCAGCCTGCCGCTGCGCGACATGGCCGATTACGCGATCGACATTGTCGCTGCTGATCCGCACGCCGTGGCACGCGGGCTGGTCGCCTATGCCGAAACAGACACGCTGTGTTACCGCGCCGATCCCGACGAGCCGCTTTACGAACGCCAGCAGGCAGAGTGGGAACCGCTGCTCTGCGCCTTCGAAGCCGCAAACGGCATCACGCTGGTGCGGGTGAGCGGCGTGCTTCACCGCCCGCAACCGCCCGAGGCGCTGGCTGTCTTGCAGCAGCGGCTGGAATTGCTCGATCCCTTCACGCTGGCCGCTGCCGAGGCGATGACCAAGCTGGCCGCCTCGCTCGTCACCGCGCTCGCTGCGCTCGATGCCGCGCATGAAGATGAGCCGCTGGCCTTTTGGCAGGCGGTATGTCTTGAGGAAGAATGGCAGGCGGATCTGTGGGGCCGCGATTGGGAAGCCGAAGAACGCCGCGCCCGCCGGGAGGCCGATTTCCTGCGCGCCCGTGCCTTTGCGCGGCTTGCGCGGAGCTAGGCTCTACCCCGCAGCTACCCAATCGGCGACTTCCGCCGCGACGCGATTGGCTGCGATGTTGAGCGCCGCCCCAACCGCCCGGGTTTCGGCCGGGACGCCTGTTTCGCGCGCTTCGAAGCGGCGGGTTACAACCTTGCCGTCACTATCCAGCCGCACCGCATCAAACCGCACCACAGCGGCCGATGCCGCCGCGTCATAACCCATGTCCATCAACGTGCCGCGCAATGTGACGGTAGCCAGTGTTGCGGTGTCATCCCCGTCGATCACCATCGCGTTGCCGCGCGCGCGGATCGTCTCGCCCACCAGCCGCCGGAACAATCGCGCGGGCTTTTCCACCCAGAAGGCTTCTTGCAGATAGGCAAGTTCTGTATCCGACACCGCAACGGGCACGCGCAGCACGTCAAGCTTGGCAGGGGTATCGAAGCTCAACACGGCAACCACCGATTGCTGGGCGCCATTGCCGACGCCGGGGCCAGCAGGCGCGCGGGCTGCGGGGCTGAGGGTCAGCAGGCTTTCAGGCGGTTCGCCGCCCAGACTGATACAGCCCGAAAGCGCCAGCGCCAGCGGGAGGGCGAACAGAACGGGCCGGTTGAACACGCGCATCGTTTTCGTCCTTATTGCGGCTTGTAATCGGGCAGCGACGTGCCGCCGACCAGAGCGCCAGCGCCTTCGCTTTCGAGCTTTTCGGTGATCGATCGCAGCGCACGGCTCGTGGCGCGCAGGTCTTCCAGCGTTGCTTCGGCATTCGGTAGCGTGCTCGTGCGAAGTTGGCGCGCGGCGGGGCGCGTATCTTCCAGCGTCGCCGCCAGCGAGGCGAGCGCCGCATTGGCGGATTTCAGCGTCCCGCGCAGTTCTTCGGCCAGTGGCTGGCCTTCCTCGTTCAGCAAGCCGTCGGTTGACTGGACCAGCTTTTCCACTGCATCCAGCGTCTGGTTGAATTCCGTCATGGTGGTGCGGAATTCCTTCAGGTTCTGGGTGAGTTCGGGGCTCGCATCCGCCAGCCCGCCGGTCAGGCGGTTGGTGTTGCGCAGGATGCCTGCGATCTCCTGCTGGTTTTCCGGGCCAAGCACCTGATTGAGCTGTTCGGTCAGCGTCGCCAGCCGTTCCAGCAGCAGCGGGGCATTGGCGACAATCTCGCCAAAGCCGCCGCGCCCCGGGGGGATCACCGGGCGCCCTTCGGGGCAGGCGGTGGTTTCGCAGGTGATTGCCGGATTGTCCTTGCGCGCGCCGTCCAGCAGGATCGTGGAAACGCCTGTAAAGCTTGCCTGAATGGTCGCTTCGGTGCCGACCAGGATCGGCACATCGTCTTTCACCTTGATCCGCACACGGACGAATTCGGGGTTGTCCTTGGCCAGTGCGATTTCGGTCACCTGCCCCACCGGCACCCCGGCAAAGCTGACCTGGCTGCCATTGGCGAGGCCCGATACCGACTGGGCATAGAAGATGTCGAATTCGTCCTGCGCACCTTCGTTCAGCCGCGCGATCCAGATGATGAACGCCGCCAGCGCCGCCAGCAACGCCAGCGTCACCGCACCGACCCACAGATGATTGGCTCTGGTTTCCATGCGTGTTCCTATGCGGCCCTGCGGGCGGGCTTGTCCAATATTCTCTCGCTCATGCAGTTTGCCCCCTCAGATGCGTGGCATGGGCGCTTCGGCCGCGCGGGCCGTTGAAATATTCCTCGATCCACGGATGCCCCGTTGCGACCAGTTCGGGAATGGTGCCGACGGCGATGATCTTCTTGTCCGCAATCACCGCCACCCGGTCGCAGATTTCGTACAGCGTATCGAGATCATGGGTTATGAGAAACACGGTCAGCCCCAGCGTTTCCTGCAATTCGCGGGTCAGCCGGTCAAACTTCGCCGCGCCAATCGGATCGAGCCCGGCGGTGGGTTCATCAAGGAACAGCAGTTCAGGGTCCAATGCCAGCGCCCGCGCCAGCCCTGCGCGCTTCTTCATGCCGCCTGACAATTCGGACGGATATTTGTGCACCGCATCTTCCGGCAGACCGGTCAGCATCACCTTGTAACGCGCGATTTCAGCGCGGAATTCGGGATCGAGATCGGGGTAATATTTCTTGAGCGGCACTTCGACATTTTCGCCCACCGTCAGGGTCGAAAACAGCGCCCCGCCCTGAAACAGGATGCCCCACCGGCGGCGCACACCAATGCCTTGTTCCAGATCGAGTTCGGTGATGGTCCTGCCCAGCACGTCGATGCGTCCGGCGGCAGGCCGCTGGAGGCCGATGATCGACCGCATCAGTACCGATTTGCCGGTGCCCGATCCGCCAACCACACCCAGAATCTCGCCGCGGCGCACGGACAGATCAAGCCCGTCGTGAACCGCGAACTCGCCGAAACGGTTGACCAGGCCTTCGACCATGATCACCGGCGCGTCGTCATCGGGGTGGTGGTTCATTTTCACAGAATCACCCCCACCCGACTTCGGTGAAGAACACCGCGAAGAAGGCATCGATCACGATCACCGCAAAGATCGCCGAAACCACTGCCATGGTCGTGCGGCGGCCGACTTCTTCCGAATTTCCGTGCACCTGCATGCCGTGATAACAGCCTGCCAACGCGACGATCAGGCCGAACACCGGCGCCTTGATCAGCCCCACCCACAGGTCATAGGTCGGCACCACTTCCTGAATGCGCAGCAGGAAGGTGAAGAACGGAATGCCCAGCGAAAACTGCCCGACCACCGCCCCGCCGATGATCGCCATCAGCGCCGCGTAAAAGCCGAGCAGCACCATCATGAAGGTCGCGGCAAGGATGCGCGGGATCACCAGCACTTCAATCGGGGAGATGCCGATGGTGCGCATCGCGTCGATTTCCTCGGTAAGCTTCATCGTGCCGAGCTGCGCGGCAAAGGCGCTTCCGGAACGGCCAGCCACCATGATCGCGGTCATCAGCACGCCTAGTTCGCGCAAGGTGATCCGCCCGACGAGGTTTACCGTCAGCGTTTCCGCGCCGAACTGCGCCAATTGCACGGAGCCTTGCTGGGCGATCACGATCCCGATGAGAAAGCTCATCAGCCCGATGATCGGCAGGGCCGACACGCCGACCAACTCCATCTGGTGCACCAGTGCGCGGAACGGGAAGCGGCGCGGATGACGCAGCAGGTTGGCACCCCCGATCAGGATCTGGCCGAAAAACGCCACCACGCCGTAAACATCGCCGCGCGCGCCAAACACCTTCTCGCCCACGGCCATCGGCACGCGTTCCCACACCGGCAGACGGTGAGGATGGGTGTCGCCTTCGGTATCAATATCCCGCATCGCGGCCAGCAGACGCTGGGCTTCGGGGCTGGCGCCGGTAATTTCGCAATTATGATCACGCGCAAAGCGGCACACCACCCATGCGCCGACGGTGTCGATTTCATCCACACCGGCCAGATCCACACTGCCGACCGGGCCTTCGATCTGTTTGAGATCCCGTTCGACCGGGCTGATTGCGGCAAGGACGAGCTGCCCCGACAGCACCAGCCGACTGCCGTGCTCACCTGCATCCTCCAGCAAATGTTGCGCGGCGCTCTGCATCGGATCAAGGCTATGGGGTGATTTTCTCCGCCTCGCAAGGCTCTCGCGGTAAAGCGCAGATGCCGTGCATCATTGCATCGCAACATAGGTGCTGGCATGGCGCGGGGCATTATGACCGACACCGCGCACACCGCTCTGCCCACCACCTTCGACCCCGCCGATATCGAGGCGCACTGGTACCAGCATTGGGAGGCGAACGGGCTTTTCCGCCCGGATCGTCCCGATGCAGAACCCTTCACCCTGGTCAATCCGCCGCCCAACGTCACCGGTTCGCTGCATATCGGCCATGCGCTCGACAACACCTTGCAGGATGTGGTGATCCGTTACGAACGGCTGCGGGGCAAGGACGCGCTGTGGGTGGTCGGCACCGATCACGCTGGCATCGCGACGCAGATGGTGGTCGAACGCCAGATGGAAGCGCAGCAGGACAAGCGCACCAATTATAGCCGCGAGGATTTTGTCGCGAAGGTGTGGGAGTGGAAGCACGAAAGCGGCGGCACCATCACCCACCAGCTGCGCCGTCTCGGCTGTTCGATGGACTGGAGCCGCGAACAGTTCACCATGGACCCGCATTTCACCAAGGCGGTGATCAAGACCTTCGTTGACCTTTATAACGACGGGCTGATCTACCGTGACAAGCGGCTGGTGAACTGGGACCCGAAGCTGAAGACCGCGATTTCCGACCTTGAGGTGGAAACCCGCGAGATTCAGGGCAATTTCTGGCGCCTGCGCTATCCGCTGGCGGACGGCGCACGCACGGATGCTGGCGCGGATCACCTGATCGTCGCCACCACGCGGCCGGAAACGATGCTGGCCGATATGGCGGTGGCGGTGAACCCGGCGGACGAACGCTATGCCAGCGTTGTCGGCAAGCATATCATCCTGCCGATCACCGGGCGGCGCATCCCGATCATCGCTGACGAACACGCCGATCCTGAACTCGGCTCGGGCTGTGTGAAAATCACGCCCGGGCATGATTTCAACGACTTCGAAGTGGGCCGGCGCGCCGGGATGGCGGCGGGCGAAATGCTCAACATGCTCGATGCTGATGCGGCGGTGTGTCAGGTGGCTGACGGGTTGATCCCGGCGGAATTTGTCGGGCTGGACCGCTTCGACGCGCGCAAAATGGTGGTAGAGCGTCTGAAGGCCGAAGGCTTCCTGATCCCGCACGTCACCGAAAAGGATGGCGAACGCACCGAGCACGATGCCGAACCCCGCGTGATCCAGACCCCGTTCGGCGACCGCGGCGGCGTGGTGATCGAGCCTTGGCTGACCGACCAGTGGTATGTGAACGCCGCGGAACTCGCCAAAAAGCCGATCGCAGCGGTGAAGTCCGGCGATATCGGCATCGTACCCAAGACGTGGGAGAAGACCTTCTTCAACTGGATGGAGAACATCCAGCCATGGTGCGTCAGCCGCCAATTGTGGTGGGGGCACCGGATTCCGGCGTGGTTTGCCGATGATGGCCGCTGCTTCGTCGCGGCCACCGCCGAAGAAGCGCAGGCGCTTGCCGGTGAAGGCGTCACGCTGACGCAGGACGAAGACGTGCTCGACACGTGGTTCTCCTCCGCCCTGTGGCCGTTCGCGACGCTGGGCTGGCCGGAAGACGGCGCGCCGCTGGTCAAGAAGCACTTCCCCAATTCGCTCCTCATTTCCGGCTTCGACATCCTGTTCTTTTGGGATGCGCGGATGATGATGATGGGCTTCTACAACATGGGCCAGAAGCCTTGGGACACGCTCTATCTCCACGGCCTCGTGCGCGCGGCGGACGGCGCGAAGATGTCGAAGTCAAAGGGCAATGTCGTCGATCCGCTCGGCCTTATCGACCAGTACGGCGCGGACGCCTTGCGGTTCTTCATGGCAGCGATGGAAAGCCAGGGCCGCGACATCAAGATGGATGAAAAGCGGGTCGAGGGGTATCGCAACTTCGCCACCAAGCTGTGGAACGCGGCGCGCTTCTGCCAGTCGAACGGCATCGGCGCCTCGGCCAGCGTGAAGGCGCCGCAAGCCCGCCTTGCCGCCAACCAGTGGATCATCGGCGAAGTGGCCGCCTGCGTCACCGAGATCGAGCGCGCGATGGCCGATCTGCGCTTCGATGCGGCGGCCAACGCGATCTACCAGTTCACGTGGAGCAAGTTCTGCGACTGGTATCTGGAACTGATCAAGCCGGTCTTCGCAGGGGACGCCGACAGCCCGCCCGCCGTGGAAACGCGCGAAGTGGCCGGCTGGGCGCTCGACCAGATTCTCGTCATGCTGCACCCCTTCATGCCGTTCATCACCGAAGAGCTGTGGCACAAGCTGGGCGACCGCCCGTACGAGCTGATCCTTGCAAAATGGCCCGCACCTGAAGCCGAAATCAGCACGGAAGCGACCGACGCCATCGACTGGGTGATCGACCTCACCACCAGCACCCGCAGCGCGAAAAACGAACTTGGCATCGCGCCCGGCGCAAAGCTGGCGGCGTTCCTTGCCGCGCCTTCGGACGTGGCGGCGCGCACTATTGAACGCAGCAGCGCGGCGATCGAACGCCTCGCCCGCCTCGCACCGGTGACTATCGGCGAAGCGCCCGCAGGCCCGGCGATGCAGGTGACCGCGGGGAGCGATGTCTTCGTCATCCCGCTCGAAGGGATCGTCGATATCGCGGCGGAGAAAACGCGGCTTGAAAAGGCGCTGGTGGCCAGCACCAAGGAAGCCAAAAGCCTCGAAGGGCGGCTGGGCAACCCCGCCTTTGCCGAGAAAGCCAAACCCGAAGCCGTCGAAAAAGCCCGCGCCGATCTTGCCCACCACACAGGCGAGGTCGAGCGGTTGACCGCAGCACTGGCGCGGCTCGGCTAGTCACGTCCGCCGCTTCTGTGAACGACAGAAGCGGCGAGCCGTGGCTCATGGGCTAGGAGTGGTTACGAAGGTGCAGCCTTCAGGATTGTCGAAGCGCGTGAAGTGCTTAAGGGTGAAGCCATGAACCGCATCGCCAATGCCGCAACCCTTCCCCGCAAATCGCGCAAGGCGGTTGTGAACTTCGCCCATGCCGGCGCCGTGTTTTTTCGCGGGTTTCTGGAACACCCGCGCATGGTCGCATCAGTCATCCCGTCTTCGCGCAGCACGATCAACGCCTTGCTGGACCGGATCGATTGGGATCAGTGCCGCCTGTTTGTCGAATATGGCCCCGGTGTCGGCACGTTCTCGTCCGCGATCCTTGACCGCCTTCCGGCCGATGGCACCTATCTGGCCATCGACACCAATCCACGCTTCATCGACTACCTGAAGCAGGCGATCCATGATCCGCGGTTCCTTCCGGTGCTAGGTTCGGCTGCCGATGTTGCAAGCTTCGTGCGCGCCGCGGGCCATGACAAGGCCGATTACATCCTGTCAGGCCTGCCGTTCTCAGCCTTGTCCGAGGAGCAGGGCGGCAGCATCGTCGATGCATCGCACGACATCCTGCGCGAAGGCGGGGCATTCCTCACCTACCAGTTCCGTCCGACGGCCCGCCAGCTCACGGCGCAGCGGTTCGGAAAGGTCGAAACCGGCCTTGCACTTTTCAACGTCCCGCCGTGCCTGCTGACTTGGGGTTACAAGCTGCCGCGCAGCTAAATCCGGGTGCATTTGCCACGGCCAGCTTTCATGGCATAGGCGCGGCATGAAAGCGGCGCCGCCATGAACCTCACCCTTGCCACGGACCATACCGGCGGACCGGAGATTTTCGCCAGCCTGCAAGGCGAAGGGCCAAGCATGGGAATGCCCGTCGCCTTCGTACGCCTGTCGCGCTGCAACCTTGCCTGCACGTGGTGCGACACGGCCTATACGTGGCGCTTTGAAGGCGACAACCGGCCCCACCGCGACGGGGTGGTCTTTGATCGCAAGGCCAATCAGGTGACGCTGACGCCTGCCGAAACGGCCGAGCGGATTGCGGCGCTAGGGCAAAAGCGCCTTGTCATCACCGGGGGCGAGCCACTGCTTCAGGCGGGCGCGCTGGCGGAGATGCTGGAGCACCTGCCGGACATCAGCGTGGAGATCGAAACCAACGGCACCGTCCAACCGCCTGCGCGGCTCGATATCCGCATCGACCAGTACAATGTCAGCCCCAAGCTTTCGCATAGCGGCAACCCGGCTGACCTTGCGTTGATCCCCGAACGGCTTGACGCATGGGCCACCGATCTACGCGCTTTCCTGAAGTTCGTGATCGCCAGCGCGGAGGACGTGGCCGAAGTGCTGGAACTTCAGCGCCGCTATCGCTTCCGACCAGAACGGGTGTTCCTGATGGCCGAAGGCACTAACAGCGCCGCGCAGCGCGTACGGCAGGCGTGGCTTTCAGACCTGTGCCTTAAGCACGGTTTCCGGATGAGCGACCGGCTGCATATTCACCTCTACGGGGATACCCGCGGGACGTAGTCTGTTTGCGTGCCCGCCTCCGCGGGCACGTCCTCGGTGCAGTTCCCTACGCTGCGCTTCGGGGCACCTGCGGCTCGCGCGCGTGCGCTCGCGATCGCTTGCGCGACCGATTTCAGCGCAACCCAATCATCTGGCGATGCCTCGGCCCGCAGGGCCGCAAGGGCGACCGCCCGCCCGCAGGCGCTCGCGCGAAGCGCGAAATGCGCCGAGGACGGACCCGCGGAGGCGGGTCCGCAAAAAAGAGGCCATCCCTACCCCTGGCTTCTCCAGCGCATTACCACGCGTTCCACCAGCTCGTCCTCGCCGCCGTCCTTGTTCCACAATTCGGCAAAGCTCGGGTCTTCCGATGCCGGGCGCTTGTGTTCTTCAAGGTTGTCGAAGGCGACACGGATCGGAATGGCGACACCTTCGCCGCAGATGATGCATTCGCGGTTGCGCAGCGCCGGGATGGAATCGAGGAACCCGCGCGCACCTTCGGGCATCGCGGCCTTCACGAAGGCCTGGTCGCGATCATTGTTGAGGCGCATCGCGATGATCGTGCCGCACTGTGACAGCACGCCTTCGGCAAGGTCGGAAGGGCGCTGCGTAATCAGGCCCAGCGAGATACCGTATTTACGGCCTTCCTTGGCGATGCGGCTGAGGATCTTGCCCACTGATGATCCATCGGCGTTCTTCTCGTTCGGGACGTAACGGTGCGCTTCTTCGCAGACCAGCAACACCGGCCGGGTCTTTTCCTCACGCCCCCAGATCGCGAAGTCGAAGACCAGGCGGCTGAGCACCGCGACCACGGTGGAGGTGATGTCCGAAGGCACGCCCGACACGTCGATGATCGAGATCGGCTTGCCATTGCCGGGCATCCGGAAAATCTTGCTGATGAATTCGACCATCGTGTCGCCCACCAGCATGCCTGAAAACATGAACTGGTAACGGGGGTCGGCCTTGATTTCGTCCAGCTTGCCCTTGATCCGCATGAACGGCGCGGTCGATGTGGCCTTGTCCAGCCGGCCCATTTCGTCCTGCAGGATGTTGCCAAAGTCCGACAACAGATAGGGGATCGGCGAATCCACCGTGATCTTGCCCATCGTCTGCGCCAGCCGGTTCTTGCTGCGCGCAGCGAGCAGCACCTTGGCGAGAATGTCGGTGTCCATCTGCCGTTCGTTGCCGCTGCTGGACAGCAGGACTTCGCAATGCTCCTCGAAGTTCATCAGCCAATATGGCATTTGCAGGTTCGACACGTCGAGGATTTGCCCCGTCGTGCGGAACGCGGCGGAATATTCGCCGTGCGGGTCGATCATCACGATGTGACCCTTGGGCGCGGCTTCGCAGATGCGGTGCAGGATCAGCGCAGCGCTGGTCGATTTGCCGGTGCCGGTCGATCCGAGCAGGGCAAAGTGTTTGCCCAGCATGGCATCGATATAAAGGCCGGCGCGGATATCCTTGGTCGGGAACACTTTGCCGATGGTGATGCTGGCGCGGCCATCGGACGCATAGATCTGTTCCAGATCGCGGGTGGTTGCGGGAAACACCAGCGCGCCGGGGATAGGATAGCGGGTAACGCCGCGCTTGAACCCGTGGATGCGGCCGGTCAGCTTTTCCTCGCCGCCTTCGCCCAGAAAGTCGATATTGGCGATGATCCCGCCGTCGGTGCGGCGGTCCTTGCGCTGGTCACGCACGTTGGCGAGCAACCAGGCATCACCGACGCGGATCTTGATCTGGCTGCCGACCTGACCGGCCATGGCAACGGATGGATCGGAATCCGCCATGCATTCATTGATGCGCTGCAGATCAAGCGCGATCTGCGAGCCAGAACCGGAAATTTCCAGCACCACCCCGATCGGCAAGCGCGCATTGTCCTGCGATGCGCTGCCATAGGCTGCTGCCGCGTCTTCGGTGCCAGCCGGATTGGGGCCAGTGAAACGTTCGAAATCCTGCCTGCCGTGATCGGTCATTCTCGCGCTTCCCTCGCGGCCTCTAAAAACAGGAAGGAATTAGGCAGGACGAGGTTAAGATCGGGTCAACGCGGCGCTTTTCCGGACAGCCGCCGCCCGTCAGCTACGGGCGAACAGCCGGCCGGCCAGCCACCCCATGCCGAGCGAAAGAGCAATCGCGCCAAGCCCGTAAAAGAACGACCAGCGCTGCGCGGCGGTGACCACCTGCCCCTCCAGCCCGGCCTTGACCACTTCGATCCGGGCAGTCGCACTCGCCAGCACCCGGCCCTGCGCAATCGCAAAGGTTTCAGCGGTATAACGGCCGGTGGTGACGTTGGACGGCAGGTCGATGCGCGCCTGATACAGCACCTTCTGGGCGATGCTCACCCCGCCCGGGTTCTCCTGATATAGCCCCTGACGGCGGCGCAGTTCGACCAGGCCCTGGGCGAAACGGGTCTGTTCCTCCGGCTCGATCTGGCCGGAGGGCGAAAGCTGGATGAAATCCGTGCCGAGTTCATAAATCGCCGCCGTGCGTTGATCCACGATCTGGTTAACGGGACGGGATGATGCGACGGCGAAGAATGCCGGAGCAGATCGGAAATCGCTGGACCCTGCATTGGCCCAGATGCCGACGATGCGTTCCTTCTCGCGGATGCGGACCGCTTCGGTCGGGCCTTTGAGCACCACGACGATGTCGTAATTTCCGCCGCGCCCGGTCCCTTCGGGGTCCATCACCGCGCCGTAAAGCAGCAGCCGTGCGCCGGTAAAACCCTGCCGCACCTCGATCCGGGACTGGCTGACCGCGGGCACCAGCACCGGTTCGCGCTGCGCAAAGGCCGGTGGACCGGTCAGCGCCAGCCACGCCCCCAGCAGCAAGGTCAGCCGGCCCGCGATGGTCACGGCCAGCCCTTCAAAGCGGCACCACGGTGTAAATCTCGTCAGGCTGCACGCCCAGCCCGTAGAGCATCCGAAGTGCGATCAGCAGCACCAGCGTGGCCAGCGCCAGCCGCAGATATTCGGGCCGTGCCTTCAGTGCGATCTGCGTGCCGAACTGCGCCCCCAGCACCGATCCCAGCAGCAGCAGCGCCGCCAGCACCAGATCGACCGCCTTGGTCGTCAGCGCATGGGTCATGGTGGTCACCATCGTCACGAACAGGATCTGGAACAGCGATGTGCCGACCACGACATTGCCGCTCATGCCAAGAATATACAGCATCGCCGGCACCAGCAGGAACCCGCCGCCAACCCCCATCAGCATCGTCAGAATGCCGACCAGCATCCCCAAAATCGCAGGTGCCAGTGGCGAAATATACAGGCCCGAGGCATAGAACCGCCAGCGATAGGGCAGCGATGCCACCAGCGGGTGGTGGCGGCGCTTTCGAACCGTTGGCCCGGCCTTGCCGAATAATCCCGGTCGCAGCGAATCCACTGCCTCACGCATCATCAGCGTTCCGATCGAACCCAGCATCACCACATAAAGGATCGAAATTACCACATCGATCTGGCCAAGCGACTGCAACACGCTGAACAGGCCGGCACCGATCAATGCGCCGATCATGCCACCGGCCACCATGACTGCGCCCATGCGGTAATCCACGCCCTTGCGCCGCGAATGGGCGAGCACGCCCGAAACGCTGGCCCCGGTCACCTGCGTCGCAGCCGATGCTGCCGCAACCGTGGGCGGAATGCCGTAGAAGATCAGCAGCGGCGTGGTCAAAAACCCGCCGCCCACGCCGAACAGGCCGGACAGGATGCCCGTCAACCCGCCCAGCAGAACGATGTAGAGGCCGTTGACCGAAAGATTCGCGATGGGCAGGTAAACGTCCATGCTGACAGGACTAGCCGAGGCAGCGGGGGGATTAAAGCCACGCGGGAGACTTGTTCTACTATCCCGCTACAGCGCGCCGCACGCCGCCTTTCTAGAACCCGGTCGAAAGTGTCGCCGCCACCCCTGAATCCGGGGCGGCATCGCCCGCCACCCGTTCACGCCAGTCGATCGTCAGGCGCGCAGGCACCTCGCCCAGCCGCACATCGAAACGCATCGTCGGCCCCACGTCGAACCGCTGTGCATCGCGCTGCGCCCCGCCCCATGCTGCAACACCAAGACTGACCCGCAAAGCATTGTCGCTGAGACGCGCGGCCAGCGGCAGGCTGCGGGTGATGCTCGCCTGCCCGTCGGCAAAGCCGGTCGCGCCTGCGCCGCCCACCCAGCCCGCCTGCCCATAGGCCTCCAGCTGTGCGCCATACGGCAGGGCCAGCGGGGCAAGTTCGGTGACAGCATAGGCCGCCGGGCGATAGGTATTGCTGAACGCGGCATCGGTGTAACGGACCTCACCCGCCATCCGCAGCGGTACGAGCGGCACCGGGCGCAGCGAAGCGCCCAGCGCCAGTTCGCTCTCCCCCCGCCGGACCAGCGCGCGATAGGCGCGGGCGTAAAGACGGGGATCACGCGCCGATCCCGGTACAAGGCGATATTGCAGCACCGCCCCCGCCTGCGATGCACCGTAAACCGGCACCCGCCCCTGCGAGACCGGGGCGGCGTCCGATCCCTGTCGGCCGAACGCCCACGCATCCAGCGACCAGCGCCCCGGCGTGGCCAAGGCCGGAGGGGCAAGGGGCGCGGGCAGAAATGGTGCAGGCGCAGGCAGCGGTGCAGGGGTGGGAATTCTCGCGCCCGGCGGTTCAGGAAGGGCGGAAGGGCTGGCGGCGGCTGTCCGGCCGAGAGGGGGCTGATCGCCCCGGCGCTCACCCGAAGCATGACCCTGCCCACCTGAAGACAGGACGGGACGGGGCAGGGCTGGCGCAAGCAGAGCCAGCGCCGGCAGCACCGCCGCGCCCGCAACGGTCGGCGCCGGGTTAAGGCGCAAGACGGCAAGCGGCATTTCCATCGCGCCCACCGCGGGCGGGAACGGATTGTCCCACCATATCGCCCGCGCCCCGATCCAGCTCGACAGCACCACCGCAAGCAGCACCAGCGGTTCGCCCCGCGTCCGCACATGCGCCGGGACGATTGTCAGCGCCCGGTGCGATCCTGCGGTCATGACCGCGCCGCTTCGATCATCGGTGGTTCTGCCGGGTGCGCGTCATGTTCGGTCTTGTCCCATGCCGCCGCGCTGCCGCCCAGCGTGCGGACATAGGCGAACATCGCGCGCCGTCCGGCGATGATCGCGATGATATTCGCCAGCGGCACCCGCAACACCGCGCGCGCGCCCTCGGCCAGTCCATATTCGCGGGCGGTGAAGGCAAAACGCATCACGATCCGCCATGCGAATGCGCACGTATTGGCGATCAGCACGGCAGCCAGCAGCGGGGTCAGCGGCGGCGGCTCGGCAAAGCCCGCCACGATGATGATGCCCATCACGCCGGTCAGCAACACCAGCGCATAACCCACCAGCAGCACCAGCGCGGTCAGCGGTCCGCGCCGGTCGCGGGCGCGCATCCACAGCTCGCTGCCGCCGCCAGCCCATCCGACGCGGTCCCAGCCGAGCAGGGCAATGCCCAGCACCCAACGGCTTTTCTGGCGCACCACGGTGTCGAAGCTGTGCGGGAAAAATGCACGGGTTGCGATCAGGCGCCCATCCTCGCCCCGCACTCGGATAAACCGGCAGCGTCCGCCCGCCGCATCAATGGCAAGGCCCAGTTCGTAATCCTCGGTCAGGGAGTCGCTGGCAAAGGGCAGGCCGCGGCCTGTTTCGACGCCTTCGGGGTTCCGGCGCAGGGCCAGCCAATCGAGCGCGCGGCGCGATACTGCGCAGCCGACCCCCGCCCCGGGCAAGGCCGCGGCAAGAGCATCGCGCACCACCATCGCCTTGCCATGCGCTTCAGCGAATTCCTCGCAGTAATGGCTACCCAGATGGCGTGCCAGCCAGCCGCGCTGACGCGGCACCAGCGGTTCGACCGGCAGCTGCACGAAATCGGCCCCGCCCGCGATCGTTTCATCCAGCAAGCCCAGCGCCGCCGGATCGACCATGTCTTCGGCATCGTGAAACACGATCCCGGCGAAACGTTGGCCGCCGCGTTCTTCATCCATCACCAGCGCCGCATAAAGCCGGTTGAGGCAATCGGCCTTGGTCGTCGGGCCGTCATTGCCGCTGATGATCAGCCGTAGCCGCGGATCGCCCCGCGCCGCATCAATCGCGGCGGCAAGCGTGGCAGGATCATTTCGGTAGCAGCCGACATACAGGCGCAGATCAGCCTGCATCCAGGTTTCAAGCAGATGGCGGATGGTGCGACCAATGACGGCCGATTCCTGCCATGCCGGGATCAGCACAGCAACAGGCCCGGACAGCGGGCGATGGCGCAATTGGCAGCGGTTGCGGCGGGCGGTCACGGCCCGGCCCGGCCCGTAGCCTTCAGCCACAGCCAAGCCGCATCGATCGCCAGATCGTCCAGCGCACCGATGAGGAAGAACACTCCTGCAAACAGCAAGAGTTCATGCTGTAGCAAGGCAAGCGCCTGCCACAAACCGGGCTCCGTTATGGACAAGGCGACCCCTCCCCCAATTAAGGCCAGAGGTTACCTTGCACTTGCCAGCCTTGCAACAGGCTAAATATTCTAATGAGTTAAATCGATCCGCCTTCAGAAAAGCGATCCAGGCGCGCGCTTACCAGCTGCCGGAATTGGGCATGCTGGCCCAGGGTTCAGCAGGCGCAAGATGGCCGTCCTGAAGCAGCTCCACCGAAATGCCGTCGGGCGATTTGACGAAGGCCATGTGCCCGTCGCGCGGGGGACGGTGGATGGTGTGGCCGGCTTCGAGCAGCTTCTGGCACGTCTCGTAAATGTTATCGACACGGTAGGCGAGATGTCCGAAATTGCGTCCGCCGGCATATTCCTCGGGGGCGCTGCCATCAGCGGGCGGCCAGTTATAGGTCAGTTCGACTTCGGCCAGCCCGGCCTGCCCCGGCGCGGCGAGGAAGATGAGGGTGAACCGCCCCGCCTCGCTATCGAAACGGCGCACTTCCTCCAGCCCGACAAGCTTGAAGAATTCCACCGTCGCATCCGGATCGGAGACACGGATCATGGTGTGGAGGTACTTTGCCATTCAAACTCCATTCATCGATGATGATACACAACTCATCGCAACAACTCGAAAGGGGAACAATGCGATGAGCAGCGATGACATGCAACCTGTGACTGGGCCGTGCAGTGTTCTGAATCAGACCTGTGACGGGGGGCTGGCGGGCTGGGCGGGGCATGGCGGGCAGTCCGTTTAAAAGGTGCCGGTCGTCACAAAGCTCAGCTTCACGCTGGATTGAACCGTGTGTGCCACTATTTGCCGCCAAAACCGCACCACTTGCCGCCCAATGCGCGTGCCGCGTGCGCCGTCAGTTGCGCCCTGCCGCCTGCAAGGTTATCGCGCCGCTTCATCAGGGAGAGCGGTAATGACTGACTGCCCCACAGCTTTTCGCTGGGTCGCTCAACCGGATCACCGAACCCGTTATGCTATCTAAACTGCGCGAATATTTCAGTCCCGCTCCGCCGCCGGTGCTTCCGGCTGTGCCGGATGGTACGCGCTATTATGCGATCGGTGATATTCACGGTCGGCTCGATCTGTTCGAAGCCCTTATCGCGGGAATAGAAGGCGAAATCGCCGCTGCGCCCGGGATCGATCACCGCATTATCCTGCTTGGCGATCTGGTCGATCGCGGGCCTGACAGCGCGGGCGTGGTGGAACGGGCGCGCACCTGGCAGCAGACCCGCGATGTGCGGGTACTGGCGGGCAACCATGAAGAAATGTTCCTGGCCGCCTTCACCAAGCCTGAAGCGCTGCGCCATTTCCTGAAGCATGGCGGGCGCGAAACGGTGCTGAGCTACGGCTTTTCGACCAGGCAGCTGGCCCTGCTGGAGCTTGAGGAAATTTTCGAACGGCTGCCCCAGGTTGTGTCGCAGGCGACCCGCGATTACATCGCCGGGTTCGAAACCATGATCCGCGCGGGCGATTATGTGTTCGTCCATGCCGGGATCGACCCTTCGCGCCCGCTTGCCGAACAGAACCGTTCCGACCTGTTGTGGATTCGTGAACGTTTTCTAAGCCATGAGGGCCCGCTCGAAAAAGTGGTGGTGCACGGCCACACCATCTTCGAACACGTGATCGACTGCGGCAACCGCATCGGCATTGACACCGGAGCGTTCCGTTCCGGCGTGCTTACAACCCTCGTCCTTGAAGGCGACCAACGGCGGATCCTCCAGGCCCGCACTGGCGACGACGGAACGGTGGGTATTTTCCACGGTGACCGCCCGAAATAGGGCGGCGCCATCCGTAGCACCGGCCTGCGCCGTGTGCTTTTCTTGAGGGCTACTGTTCATGAAGATTGCCATGGTGGGTTCGGGCTATGTCGGGCTGGTGTCGGGGGCTTGCTTTGCCGATTTCGGCCATGATGTGGTCTGCATCGACAAGGATCAGAGCAAGATCGACCGTCTGCATGCCGGGATCATGCCGATCTATGAACCGGGCCTCGATGCGCTGGTTGAAAGCAATGTGAAGGCGGGGCGATTGAGCTTCACCACCGATCTTGGCGAAGGGATCGCAGGCGCGGCGGCGATCTTCATCGCGGTTGGCACGCCCAGCCGCCGGGGTGATGGCCACGCCGATCTCACCTTCGTTTACGAAGTCGCGCGCGAAGTGGGCGAGAAGCTCAGCAATGAAGCCGTGATCGTCACCAAATCGACCGTGCCCGTCGGCACCGGCGACGAAGTGGAACGGATCATCGCCGAAACCGGAACGGCGCACCGGTTCGCCGTCGTCTCCAACCCCGAATTCCTGCGCGAAGGCGCGGCAATCGGTGATTTCAAACGGCCAGACCG
Source organism: Porphyrobacter sp. (assembly GCA_041639595.1). GTDB lineage: Bacteria > Pseudomonadota > Alphaproteobacteria > Sphingomonadales > Sphingomonadaceae > Erythrobacter. Next base: position 23,086 of record JBEQBX010000014.1, on the reverse strand, counting down.
GATCGTGATCGGCGCTGAGGACGAGTTTGGCCGCGAGGTGATGCGCGAGGTTTACCGCCCGCTATTCATCAACGAAAGCCCGATCCTGTTCACTTCGCGCCGCACCAGCGAGCTGATCAAATACGCCGCCAACGCATTCCTGGCGACCAAGATAACCTTCATCAATGAAATGGCCGATCTGTGCGAGAAGGTCGGCGCAAACGTGCAGGACGTGTCGCGCGGCATCGGGATGGACAACCGCATCGGTTCCAAATTCCTCCATGCCGGGCCTGGTTATGGCGGATCATGCTTCCCCAAGGACACGCTCGCCCTGCTGAAGACCGCAGAGGATTACGACAGCCCGACGCGGATCGTGGAGGCTGTGGTCAAGGTCAACGAAACCCGCAAACGGGCAATGGGCCGCAAGGTCGTGGACGCATTGGGCGGGTTTGACGAAGCGCGCGGCAAAAAAGCGGCGCTGCTGGGTCTCACGTTCAAGCCCAACACTGATGACATGCGCGATTCTCCCTCAATCGCCGTCGCCCAGACACTGATGGACGCAGGGGTGGCCGTAGCGGCTTACGATCCCGAAGGCATGGAGGCTGCAGCCCCGATGCTGCCCGGCGTCACCATGTGCGACAATCCCTATGCCGCGATCGAAAACGCCGATGTGGTGGTGATCGTGACCGAGTGGGACGCGTTCCGCGCGCTTGACCTGAAGCGGGTCAAGGACCTCGCCAATGCGCCGGTGATGGTGGACCTGCGCAACGTCTACAAGCCTGCCGATATGCGCAGCGCAGGATTCCACTATGTGAGCGTGGGCCGCCCCTGACCGCCGAACCAGTGTTGGCGGTTGTGCTTTTCGGACAGCCGCCACACGGTCACCGCCAGCACCAGCACGATACCGCCAATCGCCGCCCAGCCCACGCTGGGGAAGCGCTGGCCGCCCGCTGCGTTGATGGCGATCAGGGCCCAGGCGAACACCAGTCCGTAAAGCGGCGCACCGCGTGATCGTGACGCCGCAAGGGCTGCGATGATCGCACCGATCACGATCATCAGCGTGGTAATGACAGGCGCAGGCTCCGCTCCGGCGATGCCGTGGTATTTCAGGCTGGCCGATACATTGACGATGCTCGCCGCGGTCAGCCACGCCGCGAGCGCGGTAAAGGCGGGTGCAACGAATATCCGTTCCCCCCGCGACAGCGAAGGGGCATGAACCAACGCGCGCAGCACCAGCAGCAATCCGGCCAGCGACACGAGGATGATGATTACCGAAACCACGGTGAGGTTGGCGATCTGCGTGTAGGTAGACCAGACACCCTGCGCCGCCAGCGCAACCGCGGCAGGCCATGCGATGCGGTCAAGCAAGGCGTTGGTGCGCTGCGGCGGCAGGGCTTGCCAGATCGCAAAAGCTACCGACAGCAAGAACAGCGGCCCCCAGATGGCGAAAGCCCAGCCCGCCGGCGTGATCAGCGTGCGCACCGCATCGGACCGCGTGCCGATGAATTCGCCAATGCCCAAACGCGGCAGAAAACCCGCGCCGATCTGCATCACAACAGCGATGATGACCGCCCAGCGCTGTGCCTGCGGACGATTGGCATAGGTGCGCGGGCTTATAGTCGATCCGATCACCTGCATTGCGAGTCATTCCTTCCGGGCCTTGGCGTCGGCTGCCCGCACGCGAAGTCTCATATCAGGGGGCCATCATAAGCCGGGTTCTGTATCCATGCACGGTATCCCCTGGGGGACCTGCCGCACGGTGGCAGCCATTCATCTGGTCGCCGGATTGCTCCGGCGCTCTAGCAGCCAACCCGGGCCGCTCGGGGCGAAACACCCCTACCCGCCTTGCGGCGGGCGCGCGGCCCCTATTCGGCCTTGCTCCGGGTGGGGTTTGCCATGCGGTTGCCGTTGCCGGCCCCCCGGTGCGCTCTTACCGCACCCTTTCACCCTTGCCTGTCCTCCCAACTCCCGAAGGAGCACGGAGCCATCGGCGGTTTGCTCTCTGTGGCACTTTCCCTTGCCGCCCCGAAAGGCGACCGGCGGGCGTTACCCGCCACCCTTGTTTCGTGGAGCCCGGACTTTCCTCGCGCCCTTACGGACACGCGGCTGCCTCAGGCCCCCTGACGACCGGGGCTATAGGCGGGTGCGGCGGGATTGGCCACCCCGCCGCGTTGCAGGCTGCATCAGTTCGCCGGCGTATCGTCACGGCCGCCGATATTGGCGAGGCTTTCGTCTGGCGCCAGCAGCAGCTTCCACACCAGCGCGCCAAGCGCCGCACCTGCCAAAGGCGCAACCCAGAACAGCCACAGCTGACCGACCGCCGCCGTATCGGCATAAAAAGCCACGCTGGTCGAACGTGCCGGATTGACCGAGGTGTTGGTCACCGGGATCGAAATCAGGTGGATCAGCGTCAGCGCCAGACCGATCGAAATGGGGGCAAAACCGCCCGGAACCTTGGACGAAGTCGATCCGAGGATCACAATCAGGAAGCCTGCTGTCAGCACCACTTCAGCCACGAGCGCCGCCGACATCGAATAGCCGCCGGGCGACAGATCGCCATAGCCGTTGGAGGCAAAGCCCCCCGCTTCGAACCCCGGCGCTCCGCTGGCAATCACGAACAGGACGCCCGCCGCGCAAAAAGATCCGATCACCTGCGCCGCCCAATAGGGTGCCAATTCTCCCCACGAAAACCGCCCCGCAATCGCAAGCCCCAGCGATACTGCCGGATTGAAGTGCCCGCCGGAAATTCCGCCGACCGCATAAGCCATTGTCAGCACAGTCAGCCCGAATGCCAGCGATACGCCCGCAAAGCCGATGCCCAGTTCAGGAAACCCTGCGGCCAGCACCGCCGATCCGCAGCCGCCGAACACTAGCCAGAAGGTGCCGAAAAGCTCCGCTGCCAATTTGCGTGTCATGTCATTCTCCCCCGTATGGCCCGCCGGATCCCATTTCCGGCCAGGCGTTCAAAACCCCTTCTTTACCGCGTCCGCCCCTGATCGCGGTCAAGCAGCAATTGCCACAAGATCGCGGCGATTTCGCCATCGGGGATGCCGGTGATGCGTTCGGGCCGCCAGCGCCGTTCAAACGCCTCGACCGCTTTCACCTGATCGGTGATGTCATAGCCGAACCGTTCCAGCGCCATAAAGAACGATCCGTCGTTGTGGAACGGGTTGCCCGCGGCAAGACAGGGCGGGCGCGGCAGGCACAGCTTGTATTCGGCAAGGCGGTCCCACGGAAACAGTTCGCCCGGATCAAGCTTTCGCATTGGCGCGACGCAGGAATGGCCGACCACATTGGCGCGCGGAATGTCATATTGCTTCACGATCCGCGCCAGCAGCGGGATCAGCGCGTCGATCTGGGCATCGGCGAACCCGCGATAGCCCCCATTTTCGGGCGCGTGGCCGGGATGATCAAGCTCGATCCCGATGCTGGCCGAATTCACGTCCGGAATGCCGCGCCAATAGCTCGCGCCCGCGTGCCACGCGCGGCGGTTTTCAGGCACCAGCCGGATCACCTCGCCTTCTTCGGTGATGCAGTAATGGGCGCTGACCGAGGCGTCGGGATCGCACATCCGCGCAATTGCGGTCTGGACCGGCTTCATCTCGGTATAGTGGATCACCGCCATGCTGATCGGCAGCGTCCGCTCGCCATGATTGGGCGAGAGAACCTCGCGGTGGACCAATTCGTCTCCCGTGCCGCTCATGCCCCCCAGCCCCCGCGAATGACTATCCGATCATGCCTTCAGGTTCAGGCAGCACCGCGCCCAGCACCAGCGCCCCGTCACCCAGTTTGTACTGGAGGCCGCCCTCCATCTCCTCGGCCAGAACCGCGATCATATGCGCGGCGGCCGTGCGAGAGGTGATTTCGCTTTCATCAAGATCGCCCTGAAGTGCGCGACCGATGGTTTCATCGAACGCGATCCGGTCACCGCGGGCGCGGGCGACGATTTCCACCGCACCCTCGCGCCGTTCGGCCCCGATGTCTAGCGTGCCGCCGCGCACCAGCGCATCCAGCCCGATCTGGGCCAGGTTCAGCAGCACCTTGACCGCAGGCTTGGGCAGGCTGGGTTCGGCGATGGCCCAGTTGACCTCGACCCGCTTGGCATCGGACGCCAGCGCATTGATCACGCTTTTGGCCTCGTCCACCGGGATCGCTTCACCAAATCCGCCCGCAGCGCCGAACGCCAGCCGGAAGAATTTCAGCTTGTCGGTGCTGATCTTCGCCGATTGTTCCAGCAGTTCAACCACCTGCGCCCGCATCTTCGGGTCCTGTTCGTCAGCGAGCAGTTCCAGCCCGTTGGCCAGCGCCCCGACGGGCGAGAGCATGTCGTGGCACAGGCGCGAACACAGCATCGCGGCGAGATCGGTTTGAGAAATCATACGCGCATTCCTAGCCTTCGCGGATGGTAAAGGAAAGTGGCGCGAAGCCCTGTTCCCCGTCCAACCAGAACCTTACGTCCGGGCCGGCGCTGTCCGGGCCGATAATCGCCCACACCCGCCCGTCCCCTGCAGCGCAGGCCTGATCTGTGACCGAAGGCACAGGATCGCCGGCGGGGTGCGAATGAAAATAGCCCACCACCTCAGGCCCGCCTGCCCGTGCGGCGCGGTGGGCGTCAATCAAAGCCTGCGGGTCGATTTCGAAATGGGTGCGGGGCGCAGGGTGGACGTTGGCGGTTTCGCAAGCGGAGATGATCCGCCCGCCGCTGCCAAGCAGGATACCGCAAGCCTCACGCGGATGCGCAGCAGCAGCAGCAGCGCGCATGAGGGTGAGGGCCCGGCTTGTCACTTCAACCTGCATCGCGCATGGCCATAGCATGTCCGCAAGCGAAATCATCACCGCCACAATTCTGGCATCCGGCCGTCTCGACAAGGCCTTGGCCGATGCCACGGGCATGTCCCGCGCGCGGGTGCAGGGCCTGATCGATGAAGGCCGCGTGGATGTTGCGGGTAAAACCGCCACGTCGGCATCGATGAAGGTCGCCGAAGGCACGGCCTTCCGCATCATCATTTCCGCCGCCATGCCGGCCGAGGCCGTGCCCGAGGATATCCCGCTCGTCATCGCCTATGAAGACCAGCATCTGATCGTCGTCGACAAGGCGGCGGGCATGGTCGTCCACCCTGCGGTGGGCAACATCACCGGCACGCTGGTCAATGCCCTGCTCCACCATTGCCGGGGCAATCTGTCCGGCATCAACGGGGTCGCGCGGCCCGGGATTGTCCACCGCATAGACAAGGATACGTCCGGCCTGCTGGTCGTCGCCAAATCGGACGCCGCGCACGAAGGGCTGGCCGTGCAGTTCGCCGCGCATACCGTTCACCGCCGCTATATTGCGGTGACTGCCGGGCTCCCCTCCCCGTCCGAAGGCACGATCAATGCGCGCGTCGGCCGGTCTGATGCCGACCGAAAGAAAATGACGGTGCTGCCCAATAATTCCTCACGCGGGAAAACCGCGATCACCCATTACAAGGTGCTCGAACGGCTGGATGATGCCGCCGTGATCGAATGCCGGCTGGAAACCGGGCGCACCCACCAGGTGCGCGTTCACTGTGCGTCAATCAGTCATCCGCTATTGGGAGACCCTGCCTATGGCCGAACTCCCAAACATCTCCGCCCGCTTCTGGAACGACTCGGCTTTGAACGGCAGGCGTTGCACGCCGCCGAATTGGGCTTTGTCCACCCGATCACGGGCGAGAATATCCGGTTTAGCAGCGATTTACCGCCCGACATGGCGGAACTGATCGACCAACTGCGACGTAGTGATCGATGAAACGCGCATACATCTGGCAGATTTTCGCGTATATACAGAACCCGTGGCCCAGTTCGCGGGATGCCCATCAGGGGTCCAGCGCCAACGGTCGACGCCAGAAAGGTTAGGTAACCAGTGACCAAGTCCAGAACTTCTTCGGTCCCGGCGCTTCGCGGTGAGCAGAGCCTCAATCGCTATCTGTCGGAGATCCGCAAATTCCCCGTGCTGACTGCCGAGCAGGAATATATGCTCGCCAAGCGGTATCAGGAACACGAAGATCCTGAAGCTGCCGCCCAGCTCGTATCAAGCCACCTGCGGCTCGTCGCGAAGATCGCGATGGGTTATCGCGGCTATGGCCTGCCCGTCTCCGACCTGATTTCGGAAGGCAACGTGGGCCTGATGCAGGGCGTCAAGAAGTTCGAACCCGATCGCGGCTTCCGCCTCGCGACCTACGCGATGTGGTGGATCAAGGCGTCGATGCAGGAATTCATCCTGCGTTCGTGGAGCCTGGTGAAGATGGGCACCACGGCGGCGCAGAAGAAGCTGTTCTTCAACCTTCGCCGGATGAAGAAGCAGCTCGAAGCTTACGAAGACAGCGACCTGTCGCCGGAAGACGTGACCAAGATCGCCACCGATCTGGGCGTGCCGGAACAGGAAGTGATCAACATGAACCGGCGCATGATGATGGGCGGCGACGCGTCGCTCAACGTCAGCTTGCGCGGGGCCGAGGAAGGCTCGGGCGAATGGCAGGACTGGCTGGCGGATGATCGCCCGCTTCAGGACGAGACCGTGGCCGAGGCGGAAGAATCGCAGATGCGGATGTCCATGCTTTCCGAAGCGATGGAAAGCCTGAATGACCGCGAACGCCACATCCTGACCGAGCGCCGCTTGACCGAAAAGCCGCAGACGCTGGAAGAATTGTCGCAGGCCTATGACGTCAGCCGCGAACGTATCCGCCAGATTGAAGTGCGCGCCTTTGAAAAGCTGCAAAAAGCGATGCAGCGGATCGCGGGTGAGCGGTTGCTTCCGGGCGTTGCCTGACGCGGGGCTGATCCCGTCAGACCCACTTGAAAAAGGGCGCCGCATGCAATTGCGGCGCCCTTTTCATATCATCACTTGGCAGGTGCCAGATCCAGCACTGCCGCCACCATCGCGCGGGTGCCCAGCACCACGCTTTCACGCGGCGCAACCTGGAACAGGGGCGAATGGTGCCCGGCAATCGGCGCACCGCCCGCCTTGGCCGCGGCAATGCGTTCAGGCGTCGTGCCGCCGACCGCGAAGTAATAGCCCGGAACGCCAGTGTCGGCCGCGACGAAATAGGTGAAATCCTCCGCGCCCATGTTGCGCTGTTCGAACGGCTGGAACGCGGCTGCGCCCAATTCGCGCTGCATCACGCCGTTCAGGCGGCGGGCCAGCGCGGCATCGTTGATCGTGGTCGGCGTCCCCGAAAGGCGCGTCACCGTGACCGGCATATTGTCCGGCAGCCCATGCGCCTTGCCGATATTCACCGCGATCCGTTCAACCGTGGCGATCACCTGTTCGCGCGTCTCCTCGTCGTTGGCACGCACCGTGACTTGCAGCTTCGCCTCGTCCGAGATGATGTTGTGTTTTGACCCGGCATGGAACGAACCGACAGTCACCACCACCGGCTTGGTCGGCGAGATTTCGCGGCTGTCGATGGATTGCAGCGCGGTCACGACCTGCGATGCGATATACACCGGATCGCGGCCCAGATGCGGCGCGGCGCCGTGGGTGCCGATGCCGGGCACGCGGATATCGAGCGAGTCCGAGGACGAATACTGGATGCCTTCGGACGCGGATACCTTGCCCGTCTCAAGTTCCGCCGCGACATGGAAGGCCAGCGCATAATCGGGCTTGCCGAACCGCTGGTACAGCCCATCCTCCATCATCGCCTTGGCCCCGCGCACGCCTTCTTCGGCGGGTTGCACGACGAACATCAGCGTGCCTTTCCACTGGTCCTTCATCGCGACCAGCCGCCGCGCGGTGCCGACCAGCGAGGTGATGTGCACGTCATGCCCGCAGGCGTGCATCACCGGATATTCCTTGCCATCCTCGCCCACCTGCATCGCTTTGGAGGCGTAGGGCAGGCCCGATTTCTCCTCGACCGGCAGCCCGTCCATATCGGCGCGCAGCAGGATCAGCGGGCCATCGCCGTTCTTGAGGATGCCGACCACGCCGGTCTTGCCGACGCCGGTGGTCACTTGCAGGCCCGCTGCTTTCAGCTCAGTCGCCATCTTGGCCGCGGTGCGGTTTTCCAAAAATCCCATTTCAGGATTGGCGTGAAAGTCGAGGAACAGCGGGGCAAGGTAGCTGTCATACTCCGCCTCGATCGCCTTGCGCGTTTCGGGCGCTTCGGCAAAGGCTGGCTGGGCGGCAAGCGCAAGCGCGATGGCGCTGGTGGCGGCGGTAAACAGGCGCATTTCGGATTCTCCCCGGTTGTCGGCCCGCAGGTAGCCATGCCCCGCCCTGATACGCAAGCGGGATGCTTCCCACACAGTTAACCCTGCGCTAGAGCCGCGCGATGGCCTCCACCATTCTCCGCGCCCTTGCCAAAGGCTTTGCCGGTTTCATCGGCCTGACGGTGGTGTTGGTGGTGCTGTTCAAATGGCTGCCGGTGCCGGTCACCGCGACGATGGTCATGGACGAACACGGCATCACCAAGGATTGGGAAAGCCTCGACAATATTGACCGCAACCTTGTGTCCGCAGTGATCGCGGCAGAGGATTCCCGGTTCTGCGAACATTCCGGTTTCGATACCGAAGCCATCGAACAGGCAATGCGCGAGAACATGGAAGGCGGCAAAATCCGCGGCGGATCGACGATCAGCCAGCAGACCGCCAAAAACGTCTTCCTGTGGCAAGGCGGCGGCTATTTCCGCAAAGGGCTGGAAGCGTGGTTCACCTTCTGGATCGAAATGATCTGGGGCAAGCGGCGGATCATGGAAGTCTATCTCAACGTCGCGGAAACCGGCATCGGCACCTATGGTGCAGAGGCCGGATCGCAGCGTTATTTCGGCCACTCCGCCGCGCGTCTCAATCGGGACGAGGCAAGCCGCATGGCCGCCGCCCTGCCCAGTCCCAAGAAACGTTCGGTCAAAGGCCCGGGCGGGTGGCTGGCGCGCCACGGCAATCGCATTGAACGCCGGATCGGCATCGTCAGGCGTGACGGGCTTGATGCTTGCGTCTACAACTGACCGCATAATGGCTCACGCGCACGCCCATCATCATGGTAATGCTCATGCCCACGGGCATGACGGGCATTCGCATGGGCATTCCCACGCCCCTGCCGATTTCGGCCGCGCCTTTGCCATCGGTATTGCGCTCAATGTCGTGTTTGTCGCTTTGGAAGCGGGCGCGGGGCTGATCTACGGTTCGATGGCGCTGATTGCGGATGCGGGGCACAACCTGTCCGATGTGCTCGCGTTGGCGCTGGCATGGATCGCCAGCATCGCCGCGCGCCGCCCGGCTTCGGGCCGGTTCACCTATGGCTACAAAAGCTCGACCATCCTCGCCGCGCTTGCCAATGCATTGATGCTGGCGGTGGCGATTGGCGCGATCCTGTTTGAAACCGTGCACCGGATGATGAACCCGGTCGAGCCGCAAGGCATGGCGATGGTGGTGGTCGCCGGGATCGGGATTGCGATCAACGGGTTTACCGCACTGCTGTTTCTGAAGGGGCAGGACGATCTCAACATTCGCGGCGCCTATCTCCACATGGCGGCCGATGCGCTGGTTTCGCTGGGCGTGGTCATGGCGGGGCTGGCGATTATCTTTACCGGTATCTGGTGGATCGATCCGGTGGTCAGCCTGGTCATTCTGGTGGTGATAGGGGCGAGCACATGGGGCCTGGCCCGCGACAGCCTGACCATGGGCCTGCTGGCCGCGCCAGCACGGATCGACCTGGCGGAGGTGAAAAATCACCTTGCCGGTTTTGACGGCGTGACGGCAGTTCACGATCTGCACGTCTGGCCGATGTCGACCACGGAGATCGCGCTGACCGCGCACCTTGTGATGCCGGGCCGCCCGGCTTCCGATACCTTCCTGCGCGATGTTGCCGCATCACTGGAAAACCGCTTCGGCGTGGGCCATGCCACGCTTCAGGTGGAAAGCGGCGATCAGCCCTGCCAGCCTTGCGGAGCGGATTGCTGATGGCCGCCCTGCCCCGTTCGACCTCTGATCAGGCGCGTGAGGCGCTGCGCGACGCGATGGCGCGATTGGCGCAGGGGGACCAGTCCGCGCTGGAGGAAATCTATCGCGCCACGCGGGTGAAGCTGTTCGGCATATGCTTGCGTATCTTAGGCGACCGAAAGGAAGCCGAGGACGCCTTGCAGGACGTCTATATCAATCTGTGGCAGCGCGCCGACCGCTATGACCCAACCCGTGCGAGCCCGATCGCGTGGCTGGCGGCGTTTGCGCGCAACCGTGCCATCGACCGGCTGCGCACCGGCAAGGTGCGCAGCGGTGCCGTGCCGGTTGAAGAAGCAGCCCCGCTCGCCGATGAAAGCCCGCTGGCCGATGCGCTGCTGGTCGATGCCGAGCAGGCCGCGCAAATCCACAAATGCCTCGGCGTGCTGGATGACCGTACGCAGGGCCACATCCGCGCCGCTTTCTTTGAGGGCAAGACCTATGCGCAACTGGCCGAAGCCGCCGATGTGCCGCTGGGTACGATGAAAAGCTGGATTCGCCGCGGGCTGCAACGCCTGCGCGCCTGCCTTGAAGCGAGTGAGGCAGCATGAGCGGTCCAGATAACACCCCGGACGAAGGCGTGCAGCGCGACGATCCGATGATCGCGGCCGAATGGGCGCTGGGCCTGCTCGAAGGCGAGGAACTGCTCGCCGCGCGCGGGAAATATGCGACCGATCCGGCCTTTGCGTGGCGCAAGGAATGGTGGGACGATTGGTTCGCCCCGCTGACCGATGCCATGCCGGGCGCGGAACCGGGCGGGCACGTGTGGGACGGCATCGCCGCCCGCCTTGCCGCGCAGCAAGCTGATACCGCCGCGCCGACCGCCCCCGATGGGCCCGCCTCCAACGTGATCGCGCTCGAAGCAAGGGTGCGGCGCTGGCAATGGGTTGCAGGTCTGTCCTCGGCTGCGGCGGCTGTTACGCTGGCATGGCTTGCACTGGCACCCACCGGCACTGTTCAGGCCCCGCCGACGCAGATTGCGGCCGCTGCGCCGATGGTCGCAACCGTGCCGATTGGCGACACCGGCCTGCGGCTCGATGTGACCTACATCCCCGAAAGCGAAAAGATGCTGGTCGCCGCGATCGGCCTGACCGCTGACGGGGTGCATGATCACGAATTGTGGCTGGTTCCCGCCGACGGCAGCGATGTGCAATCGCTGGGTGTGGTCACGCCCGGCACCGTGCGCGCAATGGCCCTGCCCGCCACCGTGACGGCCAAGCTTGGCGACGGGGCGGGTCTTGTCCTCACCCGCGAGCCGATCGGCGGAAAGCCGGAAGGCGTGGACGCTGGCCCGGTTGTGGCCAAAGGCGCCTTTACCCGCGTCTGACCGCTCGCTTTGCCGCGTGCCAGCGGCGCTTTGGCCATTATCACGGTATCATCGCATCCGGCCACTTCGGGGGGACGTAACCTTCTATGCAAGCGGGAGGGGCTTGCAGACCTGACGTTCCCTTTACGGAGTTCCCCATCGTGACCCCCAAGACCACCCTGACTGCCGTTATCGCCGCCGCCCTCGCAGCGACCACCGGCCTTGTCGCCGCGCCTGCCTTGGCTGATCATCACAAGTCCGGCGCCCACCCTGCGCCCAACATCGTCGAAGTCGCGGTGAGCACCGGCGTCCACAACACGCTGGTTGCCGCGGTCAAGGCCGCAGGCCTTGTCGAAACCTTGAGCGGCCCCGGTCCCTTCACCGTCTTCGCCCCGACCGACGCCGGCTTTGCCAAGCTGCCGGCCGGCACTGTCGAAACGCTGGTGAAGCCGGAAAACAAGGGCACTCTGACCACCATCCTCACCTACCACGCAGTCGCGGGCAAGGTGACCGCGGGTGATCTGGTCAAGCTGATCAACGCGAACGGCGGCGAGGCCACCATCACCACCCTGCAAGGCGGCACGCTGACCGCGATGCTCGACGGCGGCAAGGTCGTGATCACCGATGCCAAGGGTGGCAAGACCACCGTGGTGCAGGCCGACGTGATGACCTCGAACGGCGTGGTCCACGTCACCGACGGCGTGTTCCTGCCCGGCTGATAGTCTCAACGGCTGGCGCCGCGCCTCATCCCCCCATCCCGCTCCGAGGGGCGCGGTGCTTCCTCCAACCCCGTCCGGCCTTTCCCCAGGGCCGGGCGGGGTTTTGATTTGCGCAGCTGGCGCAACGGCTTATGTTTTGGCGATGGAAACCATGCGGCGCGTCGGCATTCGCACCCCGATTGCGGTGTTTGCGATCATTCTGGTCATTTCGGCCACGGCGCTGTGGCAGCTATCCAAGGCCCGCTGCCTTCAAATGGTCGGCGAAGTGACCTGCCGCATCGAAACCGACAGCAAGATCGTCGCCCTGACATTCGATGACGGGCCCACACCGGAAGGTGTCGACGCCGTTCTGGCCGAGTTGGGACCACGCGGCGTTACCGCCACCTTTTTCCTCATCGGCAACCGGATGGAGAAATTCCTCGGGCAAGCCGAGCGGCTGATTGCGGCCGGGCATGAGCTTGGCAATCACACCTATTCGCACCAACGCAATCTTGGCCGCCCGCAGGAATTCTATGCCGCCGAGATAGCCAAGACCCGCACGCTGCTACAGCGCGCCGGAAGCGATACGAAGCTGTTCCGCCCGCCTTTTGGCAAGCGGCTGATCGGCTTGCCACTGGAAGTCGAGCGCGCCGGCTATCGCATGATCATGTGGGACGTTGAAGAACAGCCGGAAAAGTTCACAGAACCCCACGCCTTCGCGCAAGACATTCTGGCCCGCGTACGCCCGGGTTCGATAGTCCTGATCCATCCGATGTATCGGCACAACCAGGTCGCGCGTGATGCACTGCCGATTGTCCTCGATGGACTGCAGGCGCAAGGCTACGAGGTGGTGACTGTATCGGAGCTGCTTAAGCGGGCCGGGAGGCGCTAACCGGTCGCACTGCGACCGCAAGGCCAACCGCTTGCGCGAGCCCATGCGCGTAAAGCCGAAGCGAAGCTCAACGCGCGGAGCGGGGACAACCGGACGGACGTGCGCCGCCCGGCGCTTGACGGCGCAAAAATTACGCCGCCTCTTCCTTCTTCTTCTCGGCTCCGATCACGCGGATCGGTTCCTTCTTGCCTGCCACCACATCGGCGTCGATCACAATTTCGGTCACGCCTTCCATGTCGGGCAGGTCGAACATCGTGTCGAGCAGCAGGCCTTCGACGATCGAGCGTAGCCCGCGTGCGCCGGTCTTGCGCTTGATCGCACGCTCGGCAATCGCTTGCAGCGCGTCGGGCGTGAAGGTGAGTTCCACATCCTCAAGCTCGAACAGCTTGCGATACTGCTTCACCAGCGCGTTCTTCGGCTCGTTGAGGATCGTCACCAGCGCCGGCACATCCAGATCGTGCAGCGTGGCGATGACCGGCAGACGGCCAACGAATTCGGGGATCAGGCCGAACTTGAGGAGATCCTCAGGCTCGCTCTTTTCCAGCAGCTCGCCCACGCGGCGCTTGTCCGGATCGGCGACATTCGCGCCAAAGCCGATGCTGCGTTTTTGCAGACGGTCGGCGATGATCTTGTCCAGACCAGCGAACGCACCGCCGCAGATGAACAGGATGTTGGTGGTGTCGACCTGCAGGAATTCCTGCTGCGGATGCTTGCGCCCGCCCTGCGGCGGGACGCTGGCCGTGGTGCCTTCCATCAGCTTCAGCAGCGCCTGCTGCACGCCTTCGCCCGAAACGTCGCGGGTGATCGAGGGGTTTTCCGCCTTGCGGGTGATCTTGTCGATTTCGTCGATATAGACGATCCCGTGCTGCGCTTTTTCGACGTTGTAATCCGACGCCTGCAGCAGCTTGAGGATGATGTTTTCGACATCCTCGCCCACGTAACCCGCTTCGGTCAGCGTGGTGGCATCGGCCATGGTGAAGGGCACATCGAAAGTGCGCGCCAGCGTCTGCGCCAGCAGGGTCTTGCCCGAACCCGTCGGGCCGACCAGCAGGATGTTCGATTTGGCGAGTTCAACATCGCCCGCCTTGCTGGAATGCTTCAGCCGCTTGTAATGGTTGTGCACCGCGACCGAAAGCACACGCTTCGCCCGGTCCTGACCGATCACGTAATCGTTCAGGGTGGTGAAGATATCCATCGGCGTGGGGATCTCGCCGTCTTTCTTGCCGGCGATCCCTGCCTTGGTTTCTTCGCGGATGATGTCGTTGCACAGTTCGACGCATTCATCGCAAATGAACACGGTCGGGCCGGCGATAAGCTTGCGCACCTCATGCTGCGACTTCCCGCAGAAGCTGCAGTAGAGGGTGCTCTTGCTGTCGGATCCGCTCAATTTGGTCATTCCTGTGTCCTCGAATCCGCTGCCCCGAACGCCGCGGTGCCCGGGGCGGATTCGTCAAGTGTATCGTTCACGCCGCATGAATCAACACATGGGGCGTGATTTCGTGCTGTTACCATCAGGCCCGCACTCGATAGAGCGCGGAATTACCACGCCTTGCAGCAGATTGTCCCGCTGCGGCGCAAGAACGGGCCCGAGGATTACTCAGGCGCGCCGCCCGAACCGTCTTCAGCGTCGCTTTCTTCATTATCAGGGCGCGTCTCGAACACCTTGTCGACAAGGCCGAAAGCCTTGGCTTCTTCGGCTTCGAGGAAGGTGTCGCGGTCCATGGCCTTTTCGATTTCTTCAAGGCTGCGGCCGGTGAATTTCACGTAAAGATCGTTCATGCGGCTGCGGATGCGCAGAATCTCGCGCGCCTGAATCTCGATGTCCGACGCCATCCCGCGTGCGCCGCCCGAAGGCTGGTGGATCATGATTCGCGCATTGGGCAGCGCAATCCGCATCCCCGGCTCGCCCGCGGCCAAAAGGAAGCTGCCCATTGATGCAGCCTGCCCCATGCACACCGTCGATACGCGCGGCTTGATATACTGCATGGTGTCGAAGATCGCGAGACCGGCCGTCACCACGCCGCCGGGCGAGTTGATGTACATGCTGATCGGCTTCGAAGGGTTTTCGCTTTCAAGGAACAGCAACTGCGCCGTGATCAGCGATGCCATGCCGTCTTCGACCTGACCGGTGACAAACACGATGCGTTCGCGCAGCAGGCGGCTGAAGATGTCGAAGCTGCGTTCACCCCGGCTGGTCTGTTCAACCACCACCGGCACCAATGCGCCCGTGACGGGGTCTTGGGTGAACTGCCCCTGGGTGCCGTAGGTTTCGCCGTTGTTGCCGAACAGATCGATCATGTCAGTGCCGTGTCCTTCGTAGGTTCTGATACGGCTATGTCGGACACATGGGGGCAATTTCAAGGGCGTTTACCGTGTCCGGTGTGAATAGCCTGAGGAGATCGGGCTT
Source organism: Porphyrobacter sp. (assembly GCA_041639595.1). Classification (GTDB taxonomy): domain Bacteria; phylum Pseudomonadota; class Alphaproteobacteria; order Sphingomonadales; family Sphingomonadaceae; genus Erythrobacter. Next base: position 7,853 of record JBEQBX010000014.1, on the reverse strand, counting down.
TGACGCGTGTTTTCCCCCTTGTCGCGGCGCAGATGCGTGGCAAACCCTGTCAATATGAACATATGCCCTATGGCCCGTCCGGCCCTCGCCCTGCTGCTTGCCACCACCGCCACCGTGGCGCTCGCCAATGAGCCGGGGAGTGCTTCCTTCGATGCACAGCGCCAGATTGACCTGATCAGGGACCTGGATGACGCGGGGCCGCAGCTGAATGCGGTGATCGTCTATGATGCCGATGCGGCGCGCAAGGCGGCATCGGAAACGTTGACAGGCACGCTTCTGCAAGGCCGCACGGTGTTGGTGAAGGACAATGTCGAAACTGCCGATTTCCCGACCACCGCAGGATCGCTGGCGCTGCAAGGCAATGCCACGGGCCGCGATGCGCCGATGATTGCGCTGCTGCGCCAGAATGGCGGCGTGGTGCTGGGCAAAACCAACCTTTCCGAATGGGCCAATATCCGTTCCGATAATTCGACCAGCGGGTGGAGCGCGGTGGGCGGATTGACCCGCAATCCCCATGCCATTGATCGCAACACCTGCGGATCATCGTCCGGCAGCGGCGCGGCGATTGCCGCGGGGTTCGCATGGGGGGCCATCGGGACGGAGACCAACGGATCGATCACCTGCCCGGCCAGCGTCAACGGCATCGTCGGCTTCAAGCCCAGCGTCGGGATTGTCAGCCGCACGCATGTGGTGCCGATTTCCAGCACGCAGGACACCGCGGGGCCGATGACCCGCACCGTGTATGACGCCGCGCTGCTGCTGACGGCCATCGCGGGCGAGGACAAGGCCGATGCGGTGACCGTGGGCGCCAAGCGGACGGCGAATTACGCCGCCGGGCTGGACACCGCATCCTTGCAGGGCGTGCGGATCGGGGTGATGCGCGACCAGATCGGCAACCGCGCGGACGTGAAAGCGGTGTTCGACACCGCGCTCGCCGATCTGGAGCGCGCGGGCGCGGTGCTGGTCGACATCAGCTTCAAACCCGACAACCAGATGTATGCCGACAGCTTCACCGTGCTGATGTTCGAACTGCGCGAGGAAATGGGCAAATACCTCGCCTCCATCCCCGCCTTCAAGGAGGGGGAGACCCCGCGCAGCCTTGCCGATCTGATCGCTTTCAACGCAGCCAACCCGGGCACGGAAATGCGCTGGTTCGGGCAGGAGCTGTTCACACTGGCCCAAAGCAAGACCGACCGTGCGGCCTATGAAACCGCGCGCACCAACGCGCTGCGGATCGCCGGACCGGAAACGCTCGACAAATTGCTGGCCGAAAACAAGGTGCAATTCCTCGTCGCGCCGACGCGCGGGCCGGCGTGGACCAGCGATCTGGTCAATGGCGACAATTACAACGGGTCGATCGGCTTCGGCAGCCCTTCGGCGATTGCCGGCTACCCGCATCTGACCGTGCCGATGGGCGCGGTGGAAGGGCTGCCCGTGGGCCTCAGCATCATGGGCGCAAAATGGGATGACCACGCCGTGCTGAAGGCGGGCGCCGCCTACGAAAAAGCGCGGACAGCCACACTGCCCGCGCCCACATTCCGTCCATGGCAACCGGCGGGGGAATGATCCCCCGGCCGGCACCCTGATTACTTCTTGGCTGCTGCCTTCTTGGCCGGAGCCTTCTTGGCAGGCTTTTCTTCAGCCGCTGTTTCGGCAGGCTTGGCAGCCTTCTTGGCAGCCGGCTTTTTGGCGGGCGCTTCCTCGGCGGCAGGCGCTTCGTCAGCGGCATCCTTCTTGGCAGGCGCCTTCTTCTTGGCAGCCGCCTTCTTAGGAGCCGGTGCGGCTTCGGCGGTGTCTTCCGCTTCGATCGCGGCCTGAAGTTCCTCGACCGTCACTTCGCGTTCGGTCACTTCGGCCTTGTCGAACAGGAAGTCGACGACCTTGTCCTCGTACAATGGCGCGCGCAGTTGGGCGGCGGCCATCGGATCGGACTGGACGTATTGCACGAACCGTTCACGATCTTCGGCGCGGTACTGCATCGCGGCCTGCTGCATCAGCATGCCCATCTCCTGCTGCGTCACTTCCACGCCATTGGCCTGGCCGATTTCCGACAGCAGCAGGCCCAGACGCACGCGGCGTTCGGCGATGGTGCGATATTCGTCCTTCTCGTCCTCGATCTGCTTGAGAGCAGCGGCCGGATCCGCATCATTGGCGGCTTCCTGCTGAAGCTGTGCCCAGATCTGCTGGAATTCGGCTTCGACCATCGTGCCGGGGACTTCGAAGCTGTGGCCCGCGGCCAGCTGATCGAGCAGCGCGCGCTTCATCTGGGTGCGGGTCAGGCCAGCGGTCTGCTGTTCCAGCTGCGCCTTCATGATCTCGCGCAGCTTGTCGAGGCTGTCGAGACCAAGGCTCTTGGCGAATTCTTCGTCCAGCGTGGTTTCGGTTTCGACCTTCACCGCCTTGACGGTGATGTCGAAGGTCGCTTCCTTGCCCGCCAGATGCGCGGCCTGATATTCGGCGGGGAACGTGACCGTGATGGTCTTTTCCGCGCCGGTCTTCACGCCAACCAGCTGGTCTTCGAAGCCGGGAATGAAGGTGCCCGAACCGATCACCAGCGCCGCGTCTTCGGCCTTGCCGCCATCGAATTCCACGCCGTCCAGCTTGCCGACGAAACCGATGATCAGCTGATCGCCGTCCGCCGCCTTCTTGGTCTTGGGGGCGTCCTTGTAGCTCTTGTTCTGCGACGCGATGTTGCCAAGCGCTTCGTCGATCTGGGCATCGGTCACCGGCACCGTCAGACGTTCAAGCTTCAGCCCGTCGACGCTGGGGGTTTCGATGACCGGCAGCACTTCAAGGCTGACCGTGATCGAGGCGTCCTTGCCCTGCTCGTAATCTTCATTCAGCCCGATTTCGGGCTGCATCGCGGGGCGCAAAGCTTCGTCGCGCAGCAGCTTGTCGACCGATTCGCGAATCGTGTCGTTGACCACCTGCCCGTGCAGGGATTCGCCGTGCATCTTCTTGACGAGATTGGCGGGTACCTTGCCCGGACGGAAGCCGGGCATCCGCACCTGCGGCGCAACCTTCTTGATCTCGGCGTCGATCTTCGCCGAAAGTTCGGCGGCCGGGATCGTGATCAGGTAGGCCCGCTTGAGCCCTTCGTTGACGGTCTGCTTGGTCTGCATGGTGACTGGTCTGAAGCCTTCTTGCAAAAAATTCCGAGGGTACGGGCTGGATCAGGGCGAAGTTGGTGCGGGCGAAGGGACTCGAACCCCCACATCTTGCGATGCCAGAACCTAAATCTGGTGCGTCTACCAATTTCGCCACGCCCGCATGCCCGAACGAAGCCGCGCGGGGAAACCGGCTAAGGCACCCCGCGCGTATTAGCGAGCGCCTCTATCCCGCTCCGCCGAAAAGGGCAAGCGTAACGCGCTTGAACGGTTACGGATTGGCGGATAAGGGCGCGACATGACCGAAGAAACCCCCGAAATCGCTCCTGTCGCCACCGGCGCCGACGTTCCGCCTGACCATCTGTCGGTCAATCCGCGCAGCCCGTTTTTCGATGGCGAGAAGCTGCAACGCGGAGTCGGCATCCGCTTCAAGGACCGCGTCCGCACCGATATCGAGGAATATTCGATCTCCGAAGGCTGGGTGCGTGTGCAGGCCGGCAAGGCCGTGGACCGCAAGGGTCAGGCCCTGACGATCAAGCTGACCGGCCCGGTCGAAGCGTGGTACGAAGACCTCGGCGAAAACCCGCCCGTCGCCAAAAAGGGCTGATCCGCAGGTTCAAGCCGGGCGCGAATCCGGCTTAACTTGCCATTTGGGGCATTTGCGCCCACTTGGGCCGACATCATGTCCCTCCCCAAAAAGCCCGAAGTCGTCATCATCGGCCGCCCCAATGTCGGCAAGTCCACGCTGTTCAACCGGCTGGTGGGCAAAAAGCTCGCCCTGGTCGATGACCAGCCCGGCGTGACCCGCGATCGCCGCATGGGCGATGCCGATATCGCCGGCCTGCATTTCACCATCGTCGACACCGCCGGGTGGGAGGACGAGGACGAACTCAGCCTGCCGGGCCGGATGCGCAAGCAGACCGAAGCCAGCCTTTCCGGCGCGGACGCCGCCGTCTTCGTGATCGATGCGCGCGCCGGGCTGACCCCGCTCGACGAGGAAATCGCCCGCTACCTGCGCGAACAGGAAGTGCCAGTTGTGGTCGTCGCCAACAAGGCCGAAGGCAAGGCGGGCGAAGCTGGCGCGATGGAAGCCTATGCGCTCGGCCTCGGCGAGCCGCTGGCAATGTCGGCGGAACACGGCGAAGGCATTGCCGATCTGTTCGGCGGATTGTGGCCGATCATCGGCGCCAAGGCCGAGGAATGGGACGAGATCGACGAAGCCACCCGCGCTGAAATCGCGGCGATGGAGGAGGAAGACCGCCCATCCGGCCCGCTGAAGCTGGCGATTGTCGGGCGGCCCAATGCGGGCAAATCCACGCTCATCAACCGGCTGCTGGGCGAAGACCGGCTGCTGACCGGCCCCGAAGCGGGGATCACCCGCGATTCGATCGCCATCGATTGGGACTGGACCGACCCCAAGACCGGCGAAACCCGCGAAATCCGGCTGATCGACACCGCCGGGATGCGCAAGAAAAAGAACGTCACCGAAAAGCTGGAAAAGCTGTCGGTCGCCGACGCGCGCCGCGCGGTGGATTTTGCCGAGGTCGTGGTGTTGCTGCTGGATGCGACCCAGGGCCTTGAACATCAGGATCTGAAGATCGCCAGCCATGTGCTCGAAGAAGGCCGCGCGCTGATGATCGCCATCAACAAATGGGACGTGGCCGAGGACGCCAGCAAGCTGTTCAACGGCATCCGCGGCGCGTTGGATGATGGTCTGGCGCAGGTGCGCGGGTTGCCGCTGTTCGCGGTGTCGGCCAAAACCGGCAAGGGCCTCGACCAGATGCTCGCCGGTGCTTTCGAACTGCGCGATGCATGGTCGAAGCGCGTTTCCACCGCCGCCCTCAACCGCTGGTTCGACGATGCGCTGGAGGCCAACCCGCCGCCCGCGCCCGGCGGCAAGCGGATCAAGCTGCGTTACATCACGCAGGCCGGCACCCGCCCGCCGCGTTTCGTGATCTTCGGCACCCGGCTCGACCAGCTTCCCACCAGCTACGAACGCTATCTGGTGAACGGTATCCGCGCCAAGCTGGGCTTTGACGCGGTACCGGTGCGCGTGACGCTGAAAGCCAACAAGAACCCCTTCGCCAAGGACTAGCCGGGATGGTGTTCGATCTGCTCGCTATCGCCGCAGAGGCCCGCCTTCCCTTTGCGCTGGAAATCTTTGAACGCACCGCCTCAACCCCGCGCGTGCAGCAGGTGGTGCAACTGAGCCTTGCGCCCGCCTTCCTGCTTTCGGGGATCGGCGCGGTGATGAACGTCATCATGAGCCGGATGATCTGGATCGCCAAACGGATCGAGACGATCGAGGACAAGATGGAAGAGCAGCGCACCGCCCGTCAGGTGCGCGAATTCGGCTGGCTGATGCAGCGGCGCAAGCTGATGCAGGGCGCGATCATGTTTTCGACCGCAGCCGCCGTGATGATCAGCGCGGTGATCATGCTGCTGTTCATCTCGGCCTATATCACAGCGCAGATCGGCACCGTGATTGCAGGCCTGTGGGTGCTGACCATGGCGCTGCTGGTGACGGGCCTCGGCTTCTTCCTGCTGGAAACCCGTCTGGCCGCGATCGGCGCGGCGGAGAAGGAATAGCGCCAAACAAAAGGGGCAGAGCCGCTGACCGGCCCTGCCCCTTCCTTATCCAAGCCTTGCGGCGGCGCTTACTTTTCGCCGGCGGGCTGGCTTTGCAGCTGGCAATAATTGTGCAGGCCCATCCGCTCGATCATCTCGAACTGGGTTTCGAGGAAGTCGACGTGTTCCTCCTCGTTCTTGAGGATGTCCTCGAACAGGCTGGCCGAGGTGTGATCCTTGACGCTGCGGGCATATTCGGCCGCGTCTTTCAGCAGCGGGATCGCTTCGTGTTCCAGCGCGAGATCGGCGCGCAGCACTTCTTCAACGGTCTCGCCGACCTTGAGCCGGTGGATCGCCTGGAAGTTGGGGAGCGCTTCCAAAAACAAGATGCGTTCGGCCAGCTTGTCGGCGTGCTCCATTTCCTCGATCGATTCGTGGCGTTCATAGGCCGCCAGCTTCTTCATGCCCCAGTTGTCGAGCACGCGGTAATGCAACCAGTACTGATTGATCGCGGTCAGCTCGTTGGTGAGGCACTGGTTGAGATAGTCGATGACCTTGGGGTCGCCCTTCATGGGATTATCCTTTGCGAAATATCAAAGCCGGTGACCGGCGTTGCATCCTAGATACACGCTGCCGGGGCTTGTCCGCAAGGGGTGGGCGAGAAATATCTTTGCGAATCAGTCGCTTGCGATCCGTTCGCAATCGCGGGTCAGGCGACTTCTACTGCGAAGTGATCGCAGCGCGCGGCTTCACGTTCGGCGTCGATGATTTCCTGCGCTTCTTCAAGGCACTGGCCGCAATTGGGCCGTTTGCCGAGGCAGGCATAGGTCGCTTCAGCGTCGCCATCGCAAGTCAGCGCGGCTTCACGCAAATCAGTCTCACGAATGGCATTGCAGATGCAGATGTACATGACCGTGCGAATCTTTCCTGCGAGGCGTTTGCAGGACCGAATGTATGCGAATTATTCTCAATAACAAGTGTTTTTGTTTGGCCCTCAAACGCCGGGCGGCGGACATCCGTCCGCCTTGGCTTCGCGGCATAAGCCGCGACGCGCGGTCGCGCTTGCGGCGACTGCGCCGCCGGGACGACTCTGCTGACGCCGCGTTGCGCATTGGTCCGGCGGCGCAGCACGCCGCAAGGCCGACCGGCCGCCCGCAGCGACGCGGCCTTAAGGCCGCATGAGCGAGGATATCGCACGCCGGAGGGTGTGCGATTCTCAACGAGAAAGCGGGAACATGGTCCGATAGGTCAGGCAGCGCCACAACCATTCAAGCGGGCCGTACCGGTAGCGGTCCAGCCACGGCTTCGACCACGCCAGCATCACCAGCCATGCCAGCACCACCACGATATACAGCTGTGGGCGGTTCAATTGCCCGAACAGTCCCAGCGCCCAGCCGTGGAACACCAGCATCATCAGCACCGACGTGCCGAGATAATTGGTGAACGCCGCCCGGCCCGCTGCGCGCACGCGGTCACCCAGCCAGCCTGTCGCCAGCGGCGCATAGACGACCAGCAGCGCGGCGAGCCCCAGCACCATCCACAGGCGCGGCAGCGTGCTCCACGCGACAAATCCCGCCAGCGTCGCATAATAGCTGAAGCCATAGGCCTTTACCGCAAGGCCGATGCCCAGATGCGCCAACCCGCCCGCGACCACCCCGATCCAGCCCCAGCGCAGCAATCTGGCGCGGTCAAACGCCCCGCTGAAAAACCCCAGTCGGTAAAGCGCCACGCCGATCAGCATCAGGGGCAGCGTTTCGAACCCGAACAGCATCGCATTGCTGAGCGGTTCGTACCATTGTTCCGTGATCCGATGGGTCACCAATGCGCCATAATCGCCCGCCGCGATGGCCGCATTGGGCACTTCGCCGCGCGCCAGTGCATCGTCGATCCCGGCAATCACGTCGCCGCGCTGCTCGGCGATTTCGGGTGAGGACTCGCCGAACGGGGTATCGGCAATCAGCCACGGCACGGTCAGCGATCCGCCCATCACCAGCGCGCCCAGGATATACCCCACCAGCCCGGCAACGAGCTGCGTCCGGACGCTCCACCTGAGGCAGCCCAGCACGACAAAGCCGAACAAGGCGTAGTAGAACAGGATGTCGCCCGGCCAGATGAAGAAGAAGTGGATCATCCCGAACACCATCAGGATGAACAATCGCCACGCCTGAAGCCAGCGGG
>JBEQBX010000013.1:0-44496 GCA_041639595.1 Porphyrobacter sp. | reverse complement strand
CCACCACCTCGCCTCAGGGCAAAATCTGGAATTCAGCCCCGCAATCGATTGGTCATATATGATGATTAATGTTTGCCGTGATCACTTTGATCGTCAGGCTTCTTCCAAACGCAGGAAAAAGCCAACCGTCACATCGGCACACCTGACCACAGCTCGGAAATCTGGGGCGGCTGAAGCGCGGCAGCGCTAACCCGACCCCAGCAGGCGCGCATAGTGATCGCGCAATGTCTCGCTGCCATATTCCGGTGTCATCGCCGCGGAATACTGCCCTGTCGCCGGATCAAGCAGCAGCATCGATTCCGTGGCATAATAATGCGCGATACGAGCATATTCCGCTTTCTCGGAAAGCCAGTCCGAAACGCCTGCGCCAAGGCGCAGCACCCGCTCGGCAGCGGTGAACAGGTTTGGCGATACCGATTGGAAGCGCGGCGGCCTGCCTGCCATCTCGCACAGCAATTCACCCTGTTGCCGCAAGGTGATCGCCGGACCGGGACCGCCGATGGGAAGGATCTGGCCCGCCGCGTCCGGGTTGCCGATGGTTGCGGCGATAAAGCGCGCCAGATCATCGTCGCTGATCGGTTTGCAGCGGGTCAGATCGCCATCCCCGAAGATCAGGAAGGGCTTACCCGCTTTCACGCGTTTCACCTGCCCGGACAGTGACTTGAAGAAGGCGGTGGGGCGGATGATGGTATAATCCATGCCGCTCGCCATCAGCAGCGCCTCAAACGCGAGCTTGGCGTGCTGGAAGGCGAGGCGCGGCTTTTGCACGCAGATCGCGGACAGCAGGATGAACTGCCGCGCCTCCGCCGCCAGCGCGGCTTCAAGCAGGGCGACATTCGCGCCGTAATCCACCGCCTGCGCATCCTTGGGGCTGCCGCTGCGCGATGCGATGCACGAGATCACCACCTCCGCCCTCGCCCCGGCCAGCGCCGCCGCAAGTGCGCCAGTCTCCGCCAACGCCGCGCGCGGCAGGGCGGTAACCTCGTGCCCGTCTGCCGCCAACCGCCGCAGCACCGCCGCGCCAATCGTCCCGCTGGCCCCGGCAAGGGCAATGCGGCGTGGCGTGATAGAGTTTGCGGTCATCGCGGCACCTTAGCGCGGCAAGGCCAGCCGCAAAAGTGCGAGTTGCCGCGCAACCCTTGCCTCGCCCAGCATTCCCCCGCATCCTGCACGCCGGATAGGAGACGAGGCAATGCACGCAGATTATGATCTGGTGATCCGCGGCGGCACGATTGCCGACGGGAAGGGCGGTTATCTGGTCGAAGGCGATGTCGCCATTGCGGGCGGGCGGATTGCCGCCATCGGTGCGGTGTCCGGCAGCGGGGCGGAGGAGATCGACGCCAAGGGCAAGGTCGTCACTCCCGGCTTCATCGACGTTCACACCCATTACGATGGCCAGTGCATCTGGGCCGACGAGCTTTCGCCCTCGTCCTCGCACGGGGTCACGACTGCGGTGATGGGCAATTGCGGCGTGGGTTTTGCACCCTGCCGCCGCGCCGATCACGACATGCTCATCAACGTCATGGAGGGGGTGGAGGACATCCCCGGTGTGGTCATGACCGAAGGGCTGGACTGGGACTGGGAGACATTCCCCGAATATCTCGACAAGGTGGCAGCAGGCAGGCGGGATATCGATGTGGCCGCCTATCTGCCGCACTCGCCCTTGCGGGTTTATGCGATGGGCGCACGCGGCGCGGCGCGCGAGGTGGCGAGCGATGACGATCTGGCACTGATGCGGCGGCTGACCGCAGAGGCCATGCGCGCAGGCGCAATAGGCTTTGCGACATCGCGTCTCAGCATCCACAAAACCGCTGACGGGAACGCAATCCCGACCTTCGATACCGACATTGCCGAACTGGAAGCGATCACGCGCGGGATGGCCGATGCGGGCGCGGGGACGTTCCAGGTGGTGCTGGATGCCTTTGTGGGGTGGGACAAGGAATACCAGGTGATCGAGCGGGTGATCGAAGCGTCGGGGCGTCCGGCCACCTTCACCCTTGCTTCGGGCAACGACGCGCCGCCGCGCTGGCGGCGGGTGCTGGAGATGCTGGAGGCGACCAATGCCGGCGGCGGCGTTGCCCATGCGCAAGTCATGCCTCGCCCGATCGGTTTGATTGCGGGCCTCGAATTGACGGTGCATCCGTTTGTGCTGTGCCCGAGCTGGGCAAAGATCGCGCACCTCCCGATCCCCGAACAGGTCGCCGCGATGCGCGATCCCGCCCTACGTGCTGCGCTGCTTTCCGAAGATTTCACCCCCGGCCATCCCTTTAACGAGTTGGCGCGCAACTGGCGCTGGCTGTTCCCATTGGACAACCCGCCGGACTACGCGCCGCCTGCCCACATGAGCATGGCCGGCCAAGCCGCTGCGCAGGGCTGCACGCCGCAGGAGGTCGCCTATGATCGGCTGCTGGCAACTGAAGGGCGCGGGCTGTTCCTCGCCGCGCTCGGCAATTATGAAAACGCCAGTCTCGCCAGCGCGCATGAAATGCTGCGGCATCCCCATTGCGTCCCCGGTCTGGGCGATGGCGGCGCGCATTACGGGGCGATCTGCGATGCGAGCTATTCGACATACCTGCTCACGCAGTTCGTGAAAGGCGATGGCCCGCTGACGCTCGGCTTGGCGGAGGCTGTGCATATGCTCGGCGCAAAGGCGGCGCGCGCGGTTGGCCTGCATGATCGCGGGACGTTGGCGGTGGGTGGCCGCGCCGACCTCAACGTGATCGACCTCGATAATCTCACCCTTCACCTGCCCGAAGTGGTGCGCGATCTGCCCGCCGGCGGCCGCCGCCTGCACCAGTGCGCGACCGGCTACGAGGCGACCATCGTTGCGGGCGAGGTGATCCGCCGCTTCGACCAATCGACGGGCGCGCGGCCCGGCAAACTGGTGCGCGGGTCCGGGTACCGGCCTGCGGCCTAGAACGTCGAGGTGCCGATCCCGCCATCCACCACCAGCGACTGGCCGGTGACATAGCTGGCCTGCGCAGAGCAGAACATCGCCACCAGCGCACCCAGATCCTGGGCATCGCCGAAGCGCCCGGCCGGCAGGCGCACGGCGCTGACGAACGCGGCGACTTCCTCGTCATAGCTGCGGCCGTTGGCGGCAGCCCGTGGGCTGAGCACCTCCTCAATGCCCGGGGTGTGGTGCATTCCCGGTAGGACCGAGTTGATGGTAACGTTGTGCGGGGCGAGTTCCTTCGAGATCGCGTGGCAATAATTGGCCAGCGCCGCCCGCGGCGGCCCGGAAAGCACCCGCATGGCAGCCGGGTATTTCGCCGCGCCGGTGCTGATGTTGACGATACGGCCCCAGCGTCGCTCCACCATCGGGCCGGCGACGGCCTTGATATAATCGATCGGGCTGAGCAGCGCTGTTGCCACCGACCGTTCGAATGCCTCACGAGAGACGGTGCGGAAATCGCCGGTAAATGGCGGCGGGGCACAAGTCGCCACCAGAATGTCGGGGTCAGGGATTGCGGCGAGGATCGCCGCGCGCCCCTCATCCGATGCGTGATCGGCCACCAGCGGATGCACTTTTGCCCCTGTTTCGGCGGCGATCGCGGCGCATGTTGCCTCAAGCCGTTCGGCCCCGCGCGCGGAGATGAACACCTCCACACCTTCGCGCGCCAGCGCCAGCGCAGCCCCGCGCCCCATTCCGGCGCTGCCGCCATTGACCAGTGCCCTGCGGCCCGCAATTACCAGATCCATAACCTGCCCTCAAACGCCTGTCCTGAGCGCAATTGCGTGAAAGGGAGACAACGTAAACTGGCGAACTTGGTGGCGGATCAGCCTTCGGGCTGAGCGGCAAAGAGCAAACCGCTCCCTGCATCCGGCACCGGTAGCCAGCCAGCAGGGGCCGGGTCTTTCTTCGGCAAGACGCCAACGATCCAGATATGGGTGAAGGCATCCCGCGGGAGCTTTGCCAGCGTCGGGGTCAGCTTCGGCAGCACCCCGAAGCAGCCGTCGGGATGGACCAGATGGGAGGGATCGCGGTCAAACGGTTCGGCCGCGGGGTAATGAACCACCATCGGGTTAACGCCCGGCTGCTGCCACTGGTCATTCACAAAGGCGTTGCGCCGCGCCAATGCTGCCCCGGCCAGATGATCCAACGCGGGCAGCCGCCAGCGTACTCCGCATGGCTTGACTACGAAGAACGCGACTTTTGCGCCGTTCGGCAGCTTATCCAGCGCCGGCAGAGCAGCCTGCACCACGCGGTCCTGCTCGATATAGGAGGCAGTCGTGACCGCCATCCGGACCGCGAAGAAGGCGATCGCCAGCGCGCCAGCAACGCCCAGCGCCTTCAGGTGGGGCCGCAAGGGCCCTATCGCCACCAGTCCCAGCGCCAGACCATAGGGCAGCAAACGCATATCGGCGAAGGCGGAACCGAACACCCGGCTCGGCAAGATGAAGAAGAACGCGCCGCACAGCACTGCGGCAATCCCGACCCGGCGATCATAAGTAACAGACCGGCTGAAAAGTGCCCAGCAAAGCAGCGCAGCAATGACCGCGAGCGCGCCGAGATCAAGCGGCTCCCACCTCGTGCGCAGCGGCGAAATCAGGTAGATCAGCTTGAACTGGAACGACCAGCCCGACATGGCCGCGCCTGAGGAATCCGCGCGCCAGATCACCATTGGCACAACCGGCAGCAGCAGCGGCCAGCACGCAGCAAGGATGCGGCGGACAGCCGCAACCGGATGTACCCGCGCCGCGAACACCTCCGCCAGAATCGTCGATCCGCACATCAGGCCCAGAAATGCCCAACCATAGGTGTGACACACCCAGATCAGCGCGCCCGCCGCCGCCAGCCACAGCTGTGCTGCAACACCCCGCCCCTGTGTGCGCAATCGCAGCCACAGAACATAGGCCAGCATCGCCAGCGCCATGCTCAACGCGTAATTGATGAAGCCATAATTGAACGGGTAGCCATAAAGCAGCGGGATCGCCGCCAACGCAAAGGGTGTGATGCGGCCATGCACCTCGCGCGATACAAGCATGAGGCCAATCGCACCCAGAAGCTGGGTTACGATCACAACCGCGCGTACCGATCCTTCCAGCCCCAGCAGCGGGTGCAGCACCTGAACCAGTATATCGCCGCCCAGATTACCGATCAGCTTCCACTCATACGAATAGAAGGGCTGAAGTTCCGGCCTCTGCGCAAGCTCGGTCTGCACCGCATAGCGCCCCAGATGACCATAGAGGTCGACCAGCGGCGGAAAATCGACCACCAGCAGCGGCAGGATCGTGACAAGGCAAACCAGCAGCACGACCTGCCACCGGTCCAGCGGTCCCGCCGGCTGCGCCGCGCCGCCCAAGGGCGCGCTGTCGATGACCGCCGAACGGGTCATTCCGAAGCTGCCGGCCTGAACACAAACCGTTGCGAGAGGACGAAGAATATCACCACATAGGCGGCAATCGCCGGCAATTGCGCAAAGGGATTATCAGCCCCCAACACAGATTGCGCAGCAAGCAGCACCGCCACATTGACGCCATAGGCAATGGCGAATGCGGTGAGAAACTTCGCCACCTCGCCCCGTGAAACCGCGCCTTTGACCCCGAAGACAAAGCGCCGGTTCAACGTGAACGACAAGACCAGCCCGACTGCATAGCCCGCCGCATTGGCGGCAAGCCCGTCAAGGCCGGCCCACAGCCCGCCGAAGATCACCGCCCAGCCGACAGCCGAATTGGCAAGCCCGGTCAGAGCAAAACGGAACACCCGGGCAAGCATCGGCTCAGCGCGCGACCAACATATACTGCGCGCCGAGCGGCAGCCAGCCGAGGCCGCGCTCAAGCGGGCGCAGCGCGGCAAGCGGCGCGGGGAAAAACAGCGTCCAGCGCAGCGCCACATCCTTGAACCCCGCAGCCCGGAACCGGCGGCGCATTTCCGGCCCGCTGATCAGCACGGCGTTGGCATCGAACGGGCAAGTCGCAACCGCATGGCGGGTCAGCGGGTTCCACGGGTTGTGTTCAAACAGGATGAACCGGCCCTGCGGGGTGAGAGTGCGGCGGATCTCGCGCAGCAGGCGGATGTGATCCTCGGCCGGGATGTGGTGGAACACGCAGGCGGTAAAGACGAGGTCGAATGTGCCCGCATCGAACGGCAGGGTCTGCCCGTCATAGCACATGGTCTCGATCGGCCGGATCGCGCGCGCCGCACAATGGGTCAGGGAGCGGGACGAGACATCGAGCGCGGTCAGCGCCGCGTCAGGGAATTCGCGCTGTAGGTGAGCGATGCAATTGCCCCGCCCCGCGCCAAAATCCATGATCCGCAGCGGCGCTGCCCCCGCCATGACGCGCGCGGCTTCGATGGCCTTGTAAGCCGCGAAGAAATCGGGGTCTTCACCGCTCAGCTTTACCGAAGCGGCGTGCTGCGCGTCATATTCATCGACATAGGCATCGAACTCAGCTTGCGACACGGATGCCCCCATGAAGATTGGCATGAAGATCGGCGCTGACATCGTGTCCAGCGCCCGCTGCCCTATCCTGAAGTGCGACGGGATGGCGGCGCACCTCGGAAATGATGAACAACGGACGGCGCTTGGCTTCCATATACATCCGCCCGAGATACTCGCCGAACACACCCAGCATCATCAGCTGCACGCTGCCCATGATCAGGATAAGCGCCGCAAGACTGGCCCAGCCCTGCACCGTGCCGCCCTGCATCCAAACGCCGACCACCCAGACCAGCGACACCAGCCCGGCAATGCCGAACAGCATCCCCAGATGCGAGGCGAAGCGCAGCGGCACCACCGAAAAACTGGTGACGGCGTCGATGGCCAGCGCCACCATCTTGGACAGCGGATAATTGGTTTCCCCGACCAGCCGCGCATCGCGTTCATAGGGGAAGGCAATCTGGTTGAAGCCGACAAAGCTGACCAGCCCGCGGATGAACCGGTACCGTTCCGGCATGGCATTCAGCTGATCGACCACCCGGCGCGTCATCAGGCGGAAATCGCCGGTGTCGCGCGGGATGTGGGTATCAACCATGCTGCCGAGCATCCGGTAGAACAGCGCCGCCGTGCCGCGCTTGAACGCGGTTTCTCCATGCCGTTTGATCCGCTGGCCATACACCACGTCATAACCGGCGCGGACTTTCTCCAGCATCGGGCCGAGCAATTCGGGCGGGTCTTGCAGATCGGCGTCGAGCACAAACACGATCTCACCGCGGACCTGCGTCAACCCGGCGGTCAGCGCCAGTTGGTGGCCATGATTGCGCGACAGGTTGATTGCCACAATGCGCGGATCGCGGTCGGCATGCTTGCAGATCGCAGCCCAGCTGCCATCCTTCGACCCGTCGTTGATGAGGATCAGTTCATAACGATCAGCAAAAATCGCCTGCGCGGCCACAGTCACCCGCTCGACCAGTGCATCGATCCCGGCTTCCTCGTTGTAAACCGGGATGACCACGGACAGGTCGCAGGTGTCTGGCGTTATGTGCGGAACCTGCAAGTGCCAGTCCTCCTGAAGCCCGGATCAAAGGAAATGGTCAATGGCGCAACCCGGCCCCGCCACCCGGGACCAACACCCCGCACCGAAAGGCAGTGGTGCCGCTTACGTGACTCGAACACGTGACCCCATCATTACGAATGATGTGCTCTACCAACTGAGCTAAAGCGGCATCCTTGCTCGCGGCCCTAATTCGGGCGGGCCGCGCGCGCAATGCAAAGGTGGAGGCCCGAGCCGGAATCGAACCGGCGTGCGAGGATTTGCAGTCCTCTACGTAACCACTCCGCCATCGGGCCGAGCCTTCCGGGGCTTACGCTCCGGACGGAAGCGGCGCACTAGCGATTCGGCGCCCTAAACGCAAATGGTGTTTCGCGTCACGGCCGCTCGCTCAGCCTTCAACCCGCAAATGACGCAACGTCAGTCTGGACGAGGGGCGCCATGCGCGGCAAAGCTGGCGGCCATGACCATTGCAAGCCTGCTTGAACCCATCACCGGCCAGCCCGGTCCGGCCCATCTCACCCACGCCGCCGACTGGCTTCAGGGCCGCACGCTTTATGGCGGAGCATCGGCGCTGGTGGCCTATACCATGGCGGTGCGCGCCTTCCCGGGCCTGCCGACCTTGCGCGCCGGCCAGGTAGCCTTCGTTGCACCGGTGGGCGAGGCGATCGAATTGAAGGCGGAAATCATCCGGCAAGGGCGCAACGTCACCCAGGTGCGCAGCGAAATCCTGAGCGAGGGGCGCGTTGCCCTCACCGCCTTCTGGCTGTTCGGCGAAGGGCGCGAGGCCAATGCCGTCCACCCGTCCGCCCTGCCCGAAGACTGGCCCGGCCCGCCCGAAGATCACGAGCCTGTGACCCACAGCTTCGCGCCCAGTTTCGTCGCGAAGAACTTCGATCTGCGTCACGGCCAGACCAAGGGCGGCGACCGCGGTGCAACCGTGCGGCGCTGGGCGCGGTTGACCGAGGAGCACGATCTGGATCCTGTCTCCAAACTGGTGCTGATGGGCGACGTCATGCCGCCCGGCGCGATGCGGGCGATGCAGCGGCAAGGACCGATCAGCTCGATCAACTGGTCGTTCAACGTGCTGGATGCCGAAAGCCGGTCGCGCGGCGGGTGGTATCTGGCCGAAAACGCCAGCCAGCACGCCGATGCAGGCTATTCATCTGAGCGGCTGCGGCTGTGGGACGCGGATGGCAAGCAGGTGCTGGACGGGATGCAGTGCGTGGCCGTGTTCGGATAGATGCGAAGTTTACAAAGTTTACACCGTGTAAACTTTGCTTTACCGAGATTATGCCAATATTATCAAAGCGCTAAATGGCTTTTCCGGTTGGGACGAACACATCGGCCCGGGAGAAACGCGCGCGCTGGGGAAACGTAAGGATGCGAAAGAACCGCGCCCTTCATACGGCCCGCGCCGCCGGTAGGAAACGCCCGGCCCAGCGGCTTCATAAAAGCAACGAGGCGCCAGGCATTTGGCCCGGCGCCTCGCGCTAATCAGTTGGTCCGATGCTTACTTCGCTTCGAAGCGGTCAAGCATCATGACCTTGTCCCATGCCTTGGCAAAGTCGGCGACGAACTTCGCCTCTCCGCCCTTGACCGCATAGGTTTCGGCCACGGCGCGCAGTTCCGAATTGGAACCGAACACCAGATCGACCTCGGTCGCGGTCCATTTCAGCGTGCCGGTTGCGCGGTCGCGCCCTTCGTAGATGCCCTTGGCTTCGGCTGGCTTCCACGTGTTGCCCATGTCGAGCAGGTTCACGAAGAAATCATTGCTGAGCGCGCCCGGCGTATCGGTGAACACGCCGTGCTTGGCGCCGCCGGTATTGGCATCCAGCATCCGCATCCCGGCCAGCAGCACCGTCATTTCCGGCACGGTCAGCGTCAGCGTGTCGGCCTGATCGACCAGCATCTGCGTCGGCGTCAGGCGGGCCTTGTCGCTGGTGAAGTTGCGGAACGCGTCCGCTGCCGGGCGCAGCAATTCGAAGCTGGCCGCATCGGTGTGCGCGTCGGTCGCGTCGACCCGGCCCGGTGTGAAGGGCACCGTGACCGTGTGACCTGCCGCCTTGGCTGCATCTTCAACTGCAACCACCCCGCCCAGCACGACGAGATCGGCGATCGACACCTTCTTGCCGCCTGCATCGGCGTTGAACTTCGCCGCCACGCCTTCCAGCGCCGTCACCACCTTGGCCACGACAGCAGGATCGTTCAGGCCCCAATCCTTTTGCGGAGCCAGCCGGATGCGCGCGCCGTTGGCACCGCCGCGCATATCGGTGTCGCGGAAGGTAACGGCTGATGCCCATGCGGTGCGCACCAGTTCCGAACGGCTGAGACCAGCGGCCCGGATCGCCGCCTTGAGGCCCGCCACATCACCCGCTTCGATCATGGCGTAATCCGCCTTGGGCAGCGGGTCCTGCCAGATCAGGTCTTCGGCCGGAACCTCCGCCCCGACATAGCGCGCCTTGGGGCCAAGATCGCGGTGGGTCAGTTTGAACCACGCCCGGGCAAAGGCCGCATCCATCGCCGCAGGGTCTTTGGCCCACCGGCTGGTGATCGCGCCGTACGCCGGATCATAGCGGAGCGCGAGATCGGTGGTCAGCATTACCGGAGCATGGGTCACGTTGGGATCATGCGCATCGGGGACAACCTTCACGTCGGCCGCATTGACCGGTTCCCACTGCTTTGCGCCCGCCGGGCTGGTGGTCAGCTTCCATTCGAAACCATAGAGGTTTTCAAGGTAGTTGCTGCTCCACTGGACGGGCGTGACCGTCCACGCGCCTTCAAGGCCGCTGGTGGTCGCATCCTTGCCAACGCCGGTGCCGCACGTGTTCTTCCAGCCGATGCCCTGCGCCTCGACGCCTTCGGCAGCCGGTTCCTTGCCGACACAATCGGCGGCTTTGCGCGCGCCGTGCATCTTGCCGATGGTGTGCCCGCCGATCACCAGCGCGGCGGTTTCTTCATCGTTCATGCCCATCCGGCCAAAGGTGGTGCGGATCTGCTGGGCGGATTTGAGGATGTCGGGGTTGCCCGCCGGGCCTTCGGGATTGACGTAGATCAGCCCCATTTCCGAAGCGGCGAGCGGGGTGTCGAGGTTGGCACCTTCGGCACCGCGTTCCGATGTCAGGAACTTGGTTTCCGGCCCCCAGTACACCAGCTCCGGTTCCCACGCATCAGCGCGGCCCCCTGCAAAGCCAAAGGTTTTGAAGCCGGTGTTTTCCAGCGCGACATTGCCCGAAAGGATGATGAGATCGGACCACGAAAGCGCGGCGCCATATTTTTGCTTCACCGGCCACAGCACCCGGCGGGCCTTGTCGAGATTGCCATTGTCCGGCCAGGAGTTCAGCGGTTCAAAGCGGATTTGCCCGCCGTCAGAACCGCCGCGGCCATCACCCGAACGATAGGTGCCAGCCGCATGCCAGGCAAGGCGGATGAACAGGCCTGCGTAATTGCCGTAATCGGCCGGCCACCACTCCTGCGAATCCGTCAGCGCCGTGTTGATGTCCGCCTTGACGGCTTTCAGATCCAGCTTGGCAAATTCGCTGGCGTAATCGAAGGCGGGGCCATTGGGATCGGGGTTGTATTCGTTCTGGCGCAGGCGGCTGAGATCGACGACGTTCGGCCACCAGCCCTGCACGTTGCGCGGTGCAGCTTCGCTCTGCGGCATTGCGGCGCGGCCCATGCCGGGTTCGTTGAAACCGGGAGGCGTGGCAAACGCGGGCTGAGCGAGGGTGAGGCTGGAGGCGAGGAGCAGCAGCCCCTTCAGTCTGAGTGTCATGATATACCCCGTGTGGTTGTTCTGGTTCGCCGTGCGCCAGCGGACCGGGGTTCGGGCCGTGAAGCCCCCGCCGTCCGCCGCCGCGCAGCGACCCGGCCCTATGACAGCCGGTCGACGGGGAGAAACGGCTTGTCGCGATTACTGTGATGCGGTTTCCCGATCATTCGGGGCGCATCGGGGCGGAGCGGCCCGCGTTACAGGTCTTCGAAATTGGGTTTGCGGCGCTCCATTTCGGCCATCACCGCTTCGACCTGGTTGCGGCTGCGCATGATGGCGTGCTGTTCGATGCTTTCCTCCAGCAGGATGGCATCGGTTTCGCGCTCCCACATTCCGGCCTGAAGGCGTTTGGCGGCGCGGATCGCGTGGGGGTTCTTCAATGCGATCTGACGGGCAATCGCCAGCGCGCGTTCGCGGGGGTTGTCATCGACATAGGTGGCAAGGCCCAGCGCCTGCGCCTCGGTCCCGTTGAATTCGCGGTTGGTGTAGATCAGCTCGCGCAAGTGGTCATCACGGACCAGCCCGCGCCACAGCGCATAACCGCCCATGTCCGGGACAAGGCCCCATTTCAGCTCCATGATCGCCATGCGCGTTTCGGGATGGACGATGCGGACATCCGCGCCGCTGGCGATTTGCAGCCCGCCGCCAAAGCACACGCCGTGGATCGCTGCGATGACCGGCACCGGAAGCTTGCGCCACTGCATCGCCACCTGCTGGAATTTGTTGGCGTTGCCATAGGTGCGTTCGGTGATCGACGGTTCATCCTCGGCCGGGGGGCGCGAGAAGTTCGACAGGTCCAGCCCCGCGCAAAATGCCTTGCCCTCACCCGACAGCACAACCGCGCGCAGGCCCTTCATCCGCTGGAGCGTGCTGCCCGCTTCGATGATGCGTTGAAACATCTCGGGGTCGAGGGCGTTCATCTTTTCCGCCCGCACGAAGCGGACTTCGGCGACACCGTCCTCGCCAAGGGTGATGGCAACGCGGTCATTGGCGATTGTGGTGGCGGTGGCGGACATTGTGTTGTGATCCCTGAAGGCTGCGGCGCGGCCGAAGATTGTCCGATCCGCCGCCCTCTGTCCAGAGCGCCTAAATCCGCGACAGTCCGGTTGCAGGCGGCACGTCGAGGAAATAGCGGCCATCGGCATCCGTGCCGATCAGCTGCGCGCAGCCGGCCAGCGCCAGCTTGGCACGGGCCAGCTCCACCTGGGTCGCAATGCTTGCACTTTCGGCATCCCCGGCGACCCGCCATGCCTCGGCCATCAATTGCAGGCCGGTCAGGCACTCCCCCGGGTGGCGGGCCAGCCGCCACAGCAGCGCAAATTCCCGCAGATGCAGGCCCAGCCAGCGATCATCGATCCGTCCGTCGCGGTGGAACAGGTCCAGCGTCAGGTCGCCTGCTTCGCGGAACCGCCGCACCGCCGTGTCGCAATCGGGGAAGTGGCAGGGCGGCAGCGGCGCGTTCACAGCAGCCCTCCGGCGCGCATCGAATAGACGGCATCGGCGGTGAAGATCAGGTGATCGACCAGCGCAATGTCGAGCGCCTGCGCCACTTCGGCAAGGCGGCGGGTGGTGGCAACGTCGCAGCCGCTTGGCCGGCAATGGCCCGAAGGATGGCTATGCGCCAGAATAATGCCGGCCGCATCATGGCGCAGCGCCTCGCCCAGCAATTCGCGCATCCGCAAGGTCACCGTGGTCGCGGAACCGATCCCGCAGGGCGCATCGCCCAACCAGCCGCGGTTGGCATCGACAAATATGGCATGGCCGCGTTCATGACCGGCGGTCGGAGCAAGAACCACGCTGCGCAGATAGGCGATCATGCTCGCGGCGCGCTGCTCTGACGAGGCAGACTGTTCGCCGACGCGGGACAGTCCGTCCGGCAGCATGGAACGCGGCTTCGCGGCGGAGACCGGGATCAGGGCTGCCGCTTCAGGCATAGCATCGTCTCCACCGGATCACGACTGAAGTCCGTGCGCCAGCGGGGACGTTTCCCGCCAGCCGCGGTATGGGCCGAAACGGCGCTCGCGCAGGACGTGGCGGACAAACCCGCCGATCAGCAGCAGCAACTGGCAATAGGACGGACCGATGACAAGGATGGCGATGGCCAGCGGCGTGGCGCTGACAAACACCCATTCGACAACATGCGCGCCCAGCGCGACCAGCTGGAAACCGGCGATCCACAGCGGGTAATTGCGGTTGGCCTGCAAGGCGATGGTGACGAATAGTGCCGCCGCGATCACATCCAGCATCACATAATATCCGGCGAACTCCCCGACGGCGAGCGCATCCTGGCCGAGCACACGCGCCGCATAAATCGGCAGCACCATCGTTCCAAGGAATACGGAGATCAGCCAGCGTTCCGGCCCCCCGCCCCAGCGCCAGATTGCTGCGGCAAGCAGCAAGCTGACGATGTGTTGGGCGGAAGCCCGGTACGCATTCAGGAACTCAACCCAATCGAGCATCGGCTCAGGCGAATGCCTTCTCCACCGGTGTCTCGATGCGGGCCGGCATTTCAGCGATATCGCTGGCGGTGACCTTTGTCGGGATGCCATCATCGCCGCCGGCGTGCACTTTTGCGACCTTGCTGAGTTCGTCGTGGACGCGCAGCAGGCTGGTGGACATGGCCAGAGCCTGGCTTTCCGCTTCGGTCAGGCGGACCAGCGCGCGCTGGCCGGTGTGGACTTCAACCTCGGGGTTTTGCCGCGCGGTCAGCATGGCCTGCTTCAGGCGCGCCATGGCAATGATCGATTCGTCGGCCAGGGCCTCTGCCTCACGGATCAGCTTCTTGAGATTGTAGGCATCATCGAGAATACGCATGTCCATTGTTACACTCCAGCAGAGCCGGCGCTCACCCGGCTGCAATCCCAGTTTCCTCGGAGTAGGTGGCTTTGCCGTCCGTCACTTCACTGAGTGTTCGTGCCGCCGTTGCAGCAAGGATCACCGAGGCCAGAATGCCCGAGGCAATACCAACGATCACCCCCATACGAAGCAGGGTGGCATGCTCACCATCGAGCACTCCGGGAACCACCCGCGGTTCGCCTGGCCTCAGCCACGGTGCCTGTTCAACGAGGGGCATCGCATCGCTGAGAACAAGCCGACCCGGATCGTCCCGGTCACCCAGATCAGTCAGATCAATCGCCGGGTTAATCTGCGATTTTGTGTATGCATCTTCGCTGAAGGACTGCAGCAAAACTGCATCCGCGGAGCCACTTACGTCATTTTGCGGAGATGCCTCAACCTCTTCGGGGCCGAGCGTGGCGCGGTAGTTTTCGACCAGTTCGCCCAGGCTGCCGGCGGCGTAAACATTCTTCAGCGTGCGGATATGCTGATTGATCCGGGTCTCGGACACACCGAGATCGGAGGCGATCACCTTGATCGGGACACGCCGGTCGATGCGCTCCAGAACGGCGCGCTGTCTGTCGGTCAGCCGGCGAGCGGCTTCGGACGCCATGACCATCTCCTTTAGGTGCCTACATTAACCTAAACGCAGACTAACGAAAATCGGACAGAATTTCTTCGATTTTGAATCAGAATGGTTTTTAGCAAAGGCAAAGCATCAGGCCGCGGAGCTGTTGACGCCCTTCGACTGGAGGTATCGCTTGATGTTCCGAGCGGCCTGGCGGAGGCGTTGTTCGTTCTCCACCATGGCGATGCGGACATAGCCTTCGCCGTTTTCGCCATAACCCACACCCGGCGCGACCGCGACCTGCGCTTCGGTCAGCAATTGCTTGGAAAATTCCAGACTGCCCATGCTGCGCAAGGCCGGTGGCAGCGGCGCCCAGGCAAACATCGATGCCGGCGGCGGCGGGATGTCCCAACCGGCGCGGCCAAAGGCTTCCACCATCACATCGCGGCGCTTGTGATAAAGTTCGCGGTTGGTGTCGATGATGTCCTGCGGCCCGTTCAGCGCCGCGCAGGCCGCCGCCTGAATCGGGGTGAATGCGCCGTAATCCAGATAGGACTTCACCCGCGTCAGCGCCGCAATCAGCTGGCGGTTGCCGACCGCAAAACCCATCCGCCATCCGGCCATCGAATAGGTCTTCGACATCGAGGTGAATTCGATCGCGACGTCCTTTGCACCCGGGACCTGCATGATCGACGGGGTCGGCTTGCCATCGAAATACAGCTCGGAATAGGCCAGATCGCTGACCACCCAGACCTGATTTTCCTTCGCCCACGCCACCAGCCGTTCGTAAAACGCCAGATCGACGATTTCGGACGTGGGGTTGGACGGATAGCTGACCACCAGCACCGATGGGCGCGGCACGGTGAAGTTCATCGCCCGTTCCAGCGATTCCCAATAATATTCGTCCGGCGTGACCGGCACCGAACGGATCGTGGCGCCGGCAATGATGAAACCGAAGGTGTGGATCGGGTAGGACGGGTTGGGGGCCAGCACCACATCACCGGGCGCGATGATCGCGGTGGCAAGGCTGGACAGGCCCTCCTTCGATCCCATCGTCACCACAACTTCGGTATCGGGATCCAGATCGACCCCGAACCGGCGCGCGTAATATCCTGCCTTGGCGCGGCGCAGGCCGGGAATGCCCTTTGACTGGGAATAGCCGTGCGCATCGGGCTTGGCCGCGACTTCGCACAGCTTGTCTATGACGTGCTGCGGCGGGGGCTGGTCGGGGTTGCCCATACCCAGATCGATGATGTCCTGACCGGCCAGACGCGCCGCGTGACGCATGGCGTTGACCTCCGCGATCACATACGGAGGCATCCGCTTCATGCGATAGAACTGGTCATTCATGGACGTCATCACCTTGTCTTGCGCAGGCCCGATCGCGCGCAGGTCCTCTCCCTAAGCCAAACCCGCGGACTGAGGAAAGGCGTTTTCGGCAATTGCGGCTTCGGCCGATTGGCTGCACTAAGGCCATTCACGGATAAAGGGACGAGATCGGGCGATGGCACAAGATAACGACCTGATGGCCGCAGCGGGCGAAAGCCTGAAGGGCTTCTTCGATATGCAGGGCGAAGCGTTCCGCGACATGCTGGCCGGAAAGGGTGCCGAATCGCTGATGGCAAAGGGCGTCGACGCGGGCGAGCTGACCGAATGGGCGGCCACCGCAGCGCAGCTCCAGCAGCTATGGCTCGATTTCGCGACCCATCAGGCGCAGTCCGCCGCCCAGAAAGCCACCAAGGGGGCTTTGGGTGGCAGCAAAATGCTCGACCCTGCGCAGTGGCTGGTGATCTCGCAATCGATGCTGGGGCAGATGCCAAAGGGAATGTTCGACGCCTCGGCCAAGCTGGCGCAGGACCAGATGCAGCTGTGGTCAGGCATGATGCAAAGCTTTGCGGCAGGCGCGACAGGGGGCAAGCTGGCAGAGGCGCCCGAAGCCGCCGCCCTGCCCAAATCCGACCGCCGCTTTGCCGATCCGGCATGGCGCGAACATCCGGCCTTCCTGCTGCTTCACCAGACCTATCTGATGCTCGCCGATTATTTCCGTACCAGCGTGAAGGGCATCGACGGGCTGGACAGGGCGAAACGCCAGCAGCTGGAATTCGCAGTCTCGGCATTGGCCGAAGCGATGAGCCCGGACAACTTCATCGCGCTTAATCCGGTGGTGCTGAAACGCACGATGGACAGCAAGGGCGCCAATCTGGTGCGCGGGATGCAGCACCTCATCAACGACATGAAGCGCGGGCAGTTGACCCACACCGATCCCAACGCCTTCACGCTGGGCGAAAACCTGGCCGCGACGCCGGGCAAGGTGGTGCACGAAACGCCGCTCTACCAACTGATCCAGTATGCGCCTTCGACAGACGACGTGCTGGCGGTGCCGCTGGTGATCTTCCCGCCGTGGATCAACCGGTTCTACATCCTCGACCTGACACCGAAGAAAAGCTTCATCAAATGGGCTGTCGATCAGGGACTTTCGGTGTTCGTAGTCAGCTGGAAATCGGCTGACGAAACGATGGCCGACATCGTATGGGACGATTACATTCGCGCCCAGATGGACGCGATCGACCATGTGCGCGCGCGATTGGATGTGCCCGCGGTTCACGCCATCGGTTACTGCGTGGCAGGGACCACGCTGGCGGCAACGCTGGCGATCCAGTCACGCCGGGGCGAAGCGGCCAAGGTGAAGTCCGCCACATTTTTCACGGCGCAGGTCGATTTTGAAAAAAGCGGCGATCTGAAAAACTTCATCGACGATGGCCAGCTGGAAATGATCGGGCAATTGTCGTCGCCGGGCTATCTGGACGGGCGCTATCTGGCTGCGGCCTTCAATGCCCTGCGCGGGCGCGATCTGATCTGGAACTACGTCGTCAACAACTACCTGCTGGGTGAGGATTATCCGGCCTTCGATCTGCTGCACTGGAACGGGGACGTTACCAACCTGCCTTCCAAATGGCACAATGCCTACCTGCGCGATCTGTATCGCGACAACAAGCTGGTGGTGCCGGACGCACTGGAAGCAGACGGGACGCCGATCGATCTGACACAGGTCGCCACCCCCAGTTTCGTTCAGGCCGGACGCGAAGATCACATTGCGCCTGCTGAAAGCGTGTGGCGCATCACCCGCCATTTCACCGGCCCGATGGAATTCTTGCTGGCAGGCTCCGGCCATATTGCAGGCGTCGTCAACCCGCCCGCCGCGGGCAAATACCAGTATTGGGTGGGCGATAGCGCCGCGCCGTCACTGAAGGCCTTCGTCGAAAGTGCAACGGAGCATCCGGGCAGCTGGTGGCCGCACTGGCTGGAATGGCTCCACCGCCAATCTGACGCCGGCGTTCCGGCCACCGGAAAGCGCGTTCCCGGCGGCAAGGGTGACCGCGTGATCGAAGATGCGCCGGGACGTTATGTGAAGACGCGCTGATACAGGTTATTGAATATAAAGACTTTTGATGGTTTTTGTGCACTGCACAAAAATACTTGACTTCGCATTTGCACTCGCTATTTTGTGCGGTGCAACATGAAGCGAGGTCATCATGTCCGAAGTTGAAAAGACTGCTGCTGCTCCTGCCGTGATGGCTCCCGTCGCCAAGATCGACGTCGCTACTGCACAGGCATACGCCGAAGCGCCGAAGGTCGAAGCTGCGCCTTTCGCCAAGACGATTGCCGCGCCCAAGATCAAGGCTGCCAAAAAGGCTGCCCCGGTCAAGAAGGTGGCCAAGACCGTCCGCAAGGCGGCGACCAAGCTTACCCCGGTCAAGAAGCCCGTGCTGGCGAAGAAGGCTGCTCCCAAGTCGGACAAGCCCATTGCCCTGCCGAAGACCAATCCCGTCATCAAGCTGAAGGACACCATCATGGCCACCGCCAACAACACCGACATCGCCGCCACCGCCAAGGAAGTCTTCGCCGACGTCCAGGCCCGTGCGCAGACCACCTATGCCAAGGGCACCGTTCTGGCCGCTGAAGCGACCGAGTTCACCAAGGCGAACGTTGAAGCTGTCGTCGAAAGCGGCAAGATCTTCGTTGCCGGCGCTCAGGAACTGCTCAAGGACAACATCGAAACCGGCAAGACCGTGATCGAAACCGTCACTGAAGACGCCAAGAAGGTCGCCGCCGTCAAGTCGCCGACCGAACTGATGCAGCTTCAGGGCGAAATCGCCCGTCGCAACTTCGACGCGCTGGTTTCTTACGGCTCGAAGCGCACCGAAGCCTGGGTGAAGCTCTACAACGAAGCTTTCGCCCCGATCTCGAACCGCGTCAGCGTTGCCGCCGAGAAGATCAAGCAGGCTGCGTAAACGTTACAAATTCCTGGACCGGGCCTCTCTCCTCTCTCTCCCAACCCGGTCCACGAGAGCGCGCCGCAAGGCGCCGGCCGGCCAGACGCAAGTCTGGCCGGCCTTTTGCTTTTGCACGCCTTTTCCTTGCCCAAACCCGGCGCCTGCCAAACAAATCGCACCAATCGCTTGCACCTGCGGCGGCGAATCCCATAATGGAGGCTCATGCCCGCTCCGTCCGCCCCCTCGCTCGCGACCAGCGCAGCGCTGCATTTGCCGCAAGGCATCCTTGTGCGCGCTGAAGACGAAGATGATGGCAAGGACGGCGGCGGTCAGGACCAGGTCGGCATAGCCACCAAAACCCGTGCCAAACCGAAGAAGCCCAGCCAGTACAAGGTGCTGATGCTGAACGACGATTACACCCCGATGGAATTCGTGGTGCTGGTGTTGAAGCGCTTCTTCAGCATGGATCTGGAACAGGCCACCCGGGTAATGCTGCACGTCCATCAGCGGGGCGTGGGCGTATGCGGCATCTTCACCTACGAAGTCGCCGAAACCAAGGTCAATCAGGTGATGGACTTCGCCCGCCAGAACCAGCACCCGCTGCAATGCACGCTTGAAAAAGCCTGAGCGCGCGGGCCGTGCGCCAGCCGCATCATCCTGACCCCGATCCCGCCCTGCCCGGGCAGGAAAGCGTCTGGGATTACCCCCGCCCCGCGATTGCCGAACGCACGCCGCGCCATATCCGCATCCTTCATCGCGGGATCGTGCTGGCTGACAGCCGCGCCGCGTGGCGCACGCTCGAAACGTCGCATCCGCCGACCTATTACATCCCGCAGGCCGACATCGCGATGGCACATCTTGCCGCCAACCCTGCGCGGTCGATCTGCGAATGGAAGGGGCAGGCTGCCTATTGGGACGTGGTCATCACGGGTGACCGCATTGCGGGCGCCGGCTGGAGCTACGCCGCCCCCACCCGGCCCTTCGCCGGGATCGCACACCACATCGCATTTTACGCCGCGCCCTTTGACGAAGTGACCGTGGACGGGGAGCAGGTCACGCCCCAGCCGGGCGGCTTTTATGGCGGCTGGATCACATCTGCCGAGGCCGGGCCGTTCAAAGGCATTCCCGGCAACCGCTTCTGGTAAGGCTGTTGGCAGCAATTGCGGGGCTCATTGTCGCTGCCCCGGTAATGGGGGCATGACGAGGGCGCACAGCATCGCTATGGCCATCGCACCCAATCGACGGAAAATTACGTGTTGAACCGGATCCCCAGCATCGACCGCTACATCCTGCGGCTGACCATCGTCCCGATGCTGGGCGTGTTCGCGCTCGCCGCGTCGCTGCTGATGCTCGACAAGATGTTGCGGCTGTTCGATTTTGTCGCAGTCGAAGGCGGACCGATCGGCGTGGTGTTCAAGATGCTGGGCGCGCTGCTGCCCGAATATGCGAGCCTGGCGATCCCCCTCGGCCTGTTGCTGGGCGTGCTGCTGGCCTTCAGGAAACTGGCGACATCATCGGAACTCGACACGATGCGCGCGGTCGGCCTGTCATATAACCGGCTGCTGAGGATGCCCTATGTCATCACGCTGGCGCTGGTGGCGGTGAATATTGCGCTGGTGTTCTACATCCAGCCGATCAGCCGCTATTATTACGAACAGATGGAATATGAACTTCGGTCGGGCGCGCTGGGCGCATCGATCAAGGTGGGCGAATTCACCACGCTGGCAGACCGCATGGCGCTGCGCATCGAAGCGAGCGAGGATGACGGGCGGCGCCTCAACGGAATTTTCGCCCGCGTCGCCAATGCCAAGGGGCAGGTGCTGTCGATCAGCGCGCGCGAAGGGGCATTTCTGGCCACCCGCGACAATCCCGATACGATCATCCTGCGCCTGACCGAAGGGACGATCATTCAGGACACCGGGACCGCCACGCCCCGCGTGCTCAGCTTCAGCCGCCACGATCTGCCGATCGATCTGCCCGCCATCGAGAAATTCCGCGCGCGCGGCGATGCGACCCGCGAATATATCCTGCCCGAACTGCTGCGGATCGGCTGGAGCGATAACAGCGCGCCCGATCAACGCAATGCGAGCGTCGCCAGCTTCAATTTCCGGCTGGTTGAAATCGTGATGATGTTGCTCATGCCGCTGCTGGCGGTGGCGCTGGCGATCCCGCCCAAACGATCGACCAGCGCGCTGGGGGTGTTCGTGTCGATCGTGATGGTGGTCGCCTATCACAAGATCAATCAATATGGTCAGGACGTTGCATCGCTGGGGCGGCTTGATCCGATGCTGGCGTTCTGGGTGCCATTCGTGCTGTTCGCGGGGCTGATCCTGTGGATGTATTACCGCGTTGCCTATGTGCCGGGCGGGCAGGCCATCGGGGTGCTGGAAATGGCCTTTGCCAAACTGTCCAAACGGATCGGCAAACTGTTCAGGCGCCGCACGCCGCGCCCTAAGCGCCCCCTTGCCGGTGCAGAGGCCGCTCCGGCGGAATAAAGAACCATGCAGCTCGATTTCTTCCCTTCGCGCACGCTGACGCTGTATCTGGCGAAGCTGTTCGTGGTGCGTATCCTGGCGGTGCTGGTGATGCTGGTGCTGGTTCTGCTGGCGCTCGACCTGCTGTCGGCAACGGGCAAGATCCTTGCCGCGGAAGGCAACGGGCAGGCGGAAATCCTGCGCTATGCCGGGTTGCGATTGCCGCAGCTGATCTCGCGCTTCCTGCCCTATTCGGTGCTGCTGGCGACGCTGATCACGCTGGTGACGCTGAACCAGAACAGCGAAGTGGTGGCGATGAAGGCGGCCGGGCTTTCCGCGCATCAGGTGCTCGCCCCGCTGTTGCTGACCGCGGCGCTGGTATCGCTGCTGAGCTTCGGCTTCAACGAACGGATCGTGACCCGCGCCAATGCCACCCTCAAGGCATGGGAACGCGCGGAATATGGCCCGATCCCCGAAGTGCAGGGCAGCGGGGTGCGGTCCAACATCTACCTCACCGATGGCGACAATATCCTGTCTGCCGCCACGCTGACGGGCACGGGGCGCGACATCGTGCTGACCGGCGTCACCTGGTACGCGCGCACGCCGGGCGGGATCATCCGCGAACAGGTGCGCAGCGGCCGCGCGACCTTCGCTGCGCCCGGCTGGCGGCTGGAGGATGCCGTAACCTTCGACGTGGCAGGCGCCATCGCCGCACGCTCGCCAGCGCTGGTGGTGGGCAAGGACCTGCTGCCCGAACAGATCATGCTGCAATCGGTGGACGTCGATGGCCAGAGCTTCTGGGAATTGTCGGACAGCATCGACGCCTATGAAGCAGCAGGCCGCAACACGGACGAGATGCGCGCCAAGTGGTGGCACCGGTTGTCCGGCCCGCTGTCGGCGCTGTTGATGCCGCTGCTGGGGTCAATCGCCGCCTTCGGACTGGCGCGTTCCGGCCAGCTGTTCGTCCGCGCGATCATCGGCATGGCGCTGGGCTTTGCCTATTTCGTGGTCGATAACGCCGCGCTCGCGATGGGCAGCTTTGGCGGTTATCCGCCGCTGCTGGCCGCATGGGCGCCGTTTTTCCTGTTCCTGCTGGTGGGCGAGACAGTGCTGATCCGGACCGAAGAGTGAACCGCGACTGGTCGCTCCGCCTCGCGCGTCCTGTCGATGCCGAAACCATGCCCGCCATCGAACGTGCAGCAGCGGCGGCATTTGCCGATGAACCCGCCATCGATCCGGCCCGCACCCGCAGCGAGGGCGATTACGCCCGCCTGATCCGCAAGGGCCACAGCCTTGTCGCCCATGTCGGCGAGGAGATGGCGGGGTTTCTGGTGGCCGAACCGTTCCGGCGGGAATTGCACATCTGGGAAATGGGCGTTGTCCCTGCGTTCCAGAAACGCGGGATCGGAGCGGGGCTGGTGCGCGCGGCGCAGATCGATGCGCGCAACACCGGGTTTAAGGCGCTGACCCTTACCACCTTCCGAGATCTGGCATGGAACGGGCCATTTTACGCGCGGCTGGGGTTTGAGGAAGTCACCGCGCTCGATGCCCATCTGCGTCTGTCAGGCGAGTTGGCGAACGAAATCGACGATGGCCTGCCCGCCGAACGGCGCTGCGCGATGATCTGCTTTCTGGATTAAGGGGATTACCCCCGCGCGCCCATCGTGCTGCGCGCAATCCGCGCCACCAGCACCAGCATCCCGGGGTGGTTCGCGCCTTCATAGGTCGAACCGGTGCCCAGCTCACGCGCCAGGCGGCGGTGCGCTTCGGGCAGATCGTGGTACGGCATGGAGGGCATCAGGTGGTGCAGCGCGTGATAGCGCAGACCGACCGGCGCCCAGATTTCGGCGGCCACACCCGGGGGCGGCACGTTCACGGAATCGAGGAACTGCGCGGTCACCGTCATCGCCTCGCCCTCGTTCTCCCACAGGTGCGCGACCAGCGTGCGCAGCTGGTTCAGCACAGCGGTGAACGACAGGATCGACAGGGCAATGAGCAGCGGCTTCCAGCCCACCATGAACACGCTGGCGATCAGCGCCCATGACCACACGAACACTCCCGCCTCCTGCCAGCGGACGCGGCCGACCAGATCGCCTTCGGGCGCGCGGCGGCGGAATTCGGGATTGATCGACAGAGCGGAAAACCGCTCCCAGACAAAGGTTCGCACCGCCGGAACGGCCGCGCCCAGCGGCACCAGCACCGCCGCGCGTACGATCAAAGCCAACGGGGCGAGGATCGCCACGATCACGAACAGCGGCAGGCTCCACGGCTTCATCAGCGCGAGCGGCAGATATTCGGGGTCTTCGACCGTGCCATATTGCGTGCGCTTGTGGTGGATGGTGTGAACGCCTTCATACATGAAGCTGGGCGTCAGCAACGGGATGCCGACGATCAGGTTCCAGCCGGTGCGGAAGCCGGGCAAGGCGTCGCGGTGGATGTGGGTCAGTTCGTGAATGAACATCAGCGCGCGGTACATCGCCAGCGCGGCAATCAGCCCTGCGGCGATCTGGACCGGCAGGCTGGTTGAAAGGATCGCCACCGCAATCCCGGCATAGCCCACGCCGGCCGACAGCAGCATATCAGGCCAGTAAATCCCCGGCTTTGCGTCACCCAGCCCTTTGGTCAGGTCACGCACGGCGCGCAGCATCGCCTTGTCATCCTCGGCCATGAACTGCACGCGTGTCGCCCGCGCGGCAGGCGCACGGGGATCGGTACGGGCAGGGTCGATGGTCTGGTGCACTGTGATTTCCGCAGTCATTTAAAGCTGTTTCCTGACGCTCGCCCTACCCCAAAAGCCGGGCAGAGCCAAACGCACGTTGTTGGTGACAGTGATCGATAGCCTTGCGTGAATGGCGCGGGCGCGACACAGACACCCTGACCAGTAACAAATACGAGGATCCGGGCGTGACGGATGTGGCGGCCAGCGTGACAGAAATAGAGATCGAACCGGTCAGCGACAAGCGTGGGCGGGCGGCTTTCGTTGATCTTGGCCGCGCTTTTTCGGACCGTCTCCCGCATTTCGTGCCGCAGATCCGCAGCGAACAGATCGAATTGATCGATCCGGCCAAGAACCCGTTTTTCGGCCACGCCCGCGTGCAACTGTTCATCGCCAGGCGCGCAGGCAAGCCGGTCGGACGGATTTCTGCGCATATTGACGAGCTGGCGCTGGCCATGCCGCCGGAGCAGGGCTTTGGCCCCGGCACCGGTTTCTTCGGGTATTTCGATGCCGAGGATGAAGGCGTCGCCCGGGCCCTGCTGGCCACCGCCGAAGCATGGCTGGCGGGCGAAGGGATGCACCGCGTGCTCGGCCCTGTCTCCCTGTCGATTTGGGAGGAGCCGGGCCTGCTGGTGCGCGGGCAGGAATATCCGCCGATGATCATGATGGGCCATCATCCGGCGCATTATGCCGCATGGATCGAAGCGGCGGGTTATGCCCGCGCCAAGACGCTCTATACCTATGATCTCGACATCACCCACGGATTTGGCCCGCTGGTCGAAAGGCTCGTCCAGACAGGCAAGCGCAACCCCAAGATCAACCTGCGCCGGGTGCGCAAGGACCGCTGGGACGAGGAGGTTGCGACCATTCTGGCGATCCTCAATGATGCATGGTCGGACAATTGGGGCTTTGTGCCTTTCACCCCTGCCGAAGTCGCCTATGCTGGCAAGAAATTGCGCGCGATCATCCACGAGGAATTGAACGTGATCGTCGAGATCGACGGGCGTCCCGTGGCGTTCATGCTGACATGGCCCGATGTGAATGATGCGCTGGCGAAGATCCGCGGGAAGCTGTTCCCGTTCGGCTGGATCCACATGCTGCGCTGGCTGCGGCATCCCAAGGGCGCAGGCATGCGGGTGCCGCTCATGGGGGTGCTCAAGGAATTGCACGGAACGCGGACAGCAGGGCAGCTCGCCTTCATGATGATCGAAGCGATCCGGCTGGAAGCGGTCGGCAAATTCCAGTCGAACCGCGGCGAGCTGGGCTGGGTGCTGGAAGACAATCAGGGCATGCTGGCGATTGCCGATACGATCAAGAGCACGGTTAACCGCGAATATGTGATCTACGAGCGTAAGCTGAGCTGAGGCGGGTGTCTTTTGCTTCAATCGCGCCGCTGCGCGATGCAAATAAAAAAGGCCTCCGCTGCGGAACAGCGGAGGCCTTTCGGGATCGTATCACCAGCCGCTTGGACGGGAGGGGGGTCTCGGCGGTGACAAGGGTAAAATGATCGTCCCTGCGAGCGGTTCCCGCACGGCTCAGAATTTTTTTCGCCCCGCGGGAAACCGGATCAAAGTGGCTGTTTTTCAGAACCTTGCCTGATAATCGCGACGGCGCAGCGCGGAACCGCTATGGCCTCGAATCATTTTCTGGCAAACCTGCCCTGACGCCAGCCTGCGGAGTTTTTTCATGTCTCTCGGAAGCCAGATCGCAGCCAATCTGCCGTTTTTGCGCCGCTATGCCCGCGCGCTCACCGGATCGCAGACGAGCGGCGATGCCTTCGTGCGCGAGATGCTGGAAGGGGTGCTGGCCGACGCGGACCTGATGGCCAGTCTGGCGGGCGGCCGCGTGCCGCTTTACCGGGCTTTCTGCAAAGTCTGGGCGAGCGCATCGGGCGCGGGCGCCATCGGCACCGCGGCAAGCGAACACGAAGCCGGCGCGCAGGCGCGGCTGGGCGCAATCACGCCGCCGGCCCGTCAGGCGCTGCTGCTGACCACGCTGGAGGATTTCACCATCCCCGAAGCCGCCGAAATCCTCGACCGCACGCCTGCCGAAGTCGAAGCCCTCGTCGCCGCAGCCATCGTCGATATCGAACGTGAGCAGACCACCAGCGTCCTCATCATCGAAGACGAACCGCTGATCGCGATGCAATTGGAAGACCTCGTCACCAGGCTGGGGCACACGGTCAGCGGCACCGCAGCCACCCGCACGCAGGCCCGCGCCGCCGTGGCCGAGGCGATGCCGGGGCTGGTGCTGGCCGATATCCAGCTTGCCGACGGGTCATCGGGCCTTGATGCGGTGGACGATATCCTGAGCGTTGGCGCGATGCCGGTGATCTTCATCACCGCCTATCCCGAACGCCTGCTGACCGGCGACCGGCCAGAGCCGACCTATCTGGTCACCAAGCCGTTTCAGGAAGCAACGGTGCGCGCGGCGATCAGCCAGGCGCTGTTCTTCGGATCAACGCGCCCTCTTTGACACTTGGCGGACGATCCGGGGTCTAAACCTTACTCCGCCGGTCCGCGTCCTTCTCCCGGATCCTGAAATCCGCGGGGCGGCGCACCGGGACGCGTAGCACGCAGCGGACACCCGATAGCGCGAAGTCGAGTGTCACCGGCTGGCGCAGTTCATGCGCGACCACTTTCTCGATCAGTTCGGTGCCGAATCCGCGGCGGCGCTGCGCGGCGACCGGCGGCCCGCCCGTTTCCTGCCATTCGACTTCGGCCCACTCAGTTTCGGCAGCGGGATCGTCTCCGCGCTGCCAGCGGATCATGACCTTGCCCCCCGCCACGCTGAGCGCGCCATACTTGGCCGCGTTGGTGGCCAGTTCGTGGATCGCCAGGCCGAACGACAGCGCATCATTGGGCGCCAGTTCCAGTTCCGGGCCTTCAAGCAGGATCGCATCGCCCAGCGCCACGCGGAAATGCTGCAACTCCGCCTCGATCACGGCGCGGATCGGGGTGGTGCCCCAGTCGGTGACGGTCAGCAGATCATGCGTCGCCGACAGCGCCCGGATGCGGCCTTCCAGACTATCGGCAAAATCATCCAGTCCGCTTGCCCGGCGGCGGGTCAGCGACAGGATCGACAGCACGTTCGCCAGCGTGTTCTTGACCCGGTGGTTCAATTCCCGCGTCAGCGAATTGCGGATCGAATGCTGTTCTTCAAAAAACGCCAGCCGCGCCTGATCTTCAAACGCCTGCTGGGTCAGCAACCGTGCCAGCAGCATCAGCAGGCTCGCCAGCGCGAGGCCGAAGGTCAGCGTCACCATCGACAATGACGACAGCACCTGCACATTGGCGCTTTCGATCACCAGCATCAGCTTGCGGTCGGCGATGGTGACTTCCTGTTCGACCGTGTCCTTGGCGGCATCGGCGATGCTGTGCGCCACCAGCAGGTGCCCGGTCGAAACTTCGCCATCGTAAAGCCGCACGCCGAAGCGGTCCTGCCCTTCGCGGTCGATCGCCGCATCCAGAAATTCACGCGCACGGAACGGCGTATAGACAAAGCCGGTCAGGCGCCGGTCGCCCGGATTGGTCGCCGCGCCATCCATCCGGAAGACCGGCATATAGATGGCAAAGGCGGGCGCGGTGCCGCTGGTTTCCTGACGCAGCACGATCCGGCCCGAAGCGGCCGGGCGCAAGGTCAATTCCGCCTCGGCCATGGCGGCGGCGCGGGCGGCGTCGGAATACATGTCATAGCCGAGCGCGCGGCGGTTGGTCGGTGTGGCGGGTGCGAACATTGCCACCGGCGCGACGCGTCCGGTGGCGCTGGACGGCGCTGGGAAGATGTCGGGATAGGCCGGTTGGCTGGCGCGGATCCGGGCGAGGAACACGGGCAAATTGCGCGCTTCCAGCACCGGAATCCAGCCGATCCCTTCTGCACCCGAATAATCTGTATTGAGCTTCAGCGCGCGCACGAAGCTGTCAAACGTGTCCGGGCTGACCTCCTCCACGCTGGCGAACAGCGCTGCCCCCGCTCTGAGGTAAGACGCAAAACCGCTGCCGCTGCGGTCCAGTGCGGCGGCCACGCCTTGCGCATATTCGCGCATCTGCGCGCGTTCGCGGGCGCGGGCGCTGCTTTCAATGGCAAACACGCTGAGCGCGGTGATCGCTGCCAGCGCAAGGAAGATCACCAGCGGGATCGCGCGCGGATACAGCACCAGCCAGTGGCGCGCGCGGCCTGCCGAAGTCGGCGGCGGCGGGGCCGCCGGGTCGACATCTGGACTGAGAGCGAGCGGGTCGATGATGCGAAATCCTTTGCCTGCACCTGCACGAAGCAGGGCAGCGGTGCCGGTGGCGGAACCAAACAGGTAGCGCATCGTTCCCGAATCGTCCAAACTCGGCGCGGCGAGTGTTCCGGCCGATGCATCTTGGTCTGGTCATCGCCGGCGAATTGGCTCCTGATACGGGGGCCGGGACAATGGGATCAGGGACACACCACTTTATCATGGCCTCAAATCACAGACAGGGTGCCAGCAATGGCGGGGGCAATGACGGGGGCAGCCACGGGGGCGCCCCGCGGCGCCCGCCCGAATGGGCCGACGGGCTGAAGCAGCTTTATGATTCGGTGGTCGAAGAAGCTCTGCCCGACACCTTCAAGGATCTTCTCGACCGGCTGGATGCGATCGACCCTGCCAGCGGCGGGGATGCGGCACGCGGCAGCCGGGACACCAGCCAATGAGCGGCGATCCGTCCGCCGGCGGCACCCGCACAGCATCGGAAAAGTCCGATTTCAAACGTGATCTGACCGGCGTGGTCCCGCACCTGCGCGCCTTTGCGCGCGGGTTGTGCGGCAGGCCAGATGTGGCCGATGATCTGGTGCAGGAAACGCTGCTGAAGGCCTGGGCGGCGCAGGACCGGTTCGAACCCGGCACGTCGATGCGCGCCTGGACATTCGTGATTTTGCGCAACGCCTACCTTACCGATATGCGCCGCAACCGTTTCCGGGGCGAGTATGACGAAGGTGTCGCCGAACGTATCCTGACCGCGCCTGCCGGACAGGAAGAACCGATCCACCTCAGCGATCTGCACCGTGCGCTGCTGACCCTGCCCGCCGAACGGCGCGAGGCATTACTGCTGGTCGGCGCGGGCGGATTTTCCTACGAGGAAGCGGCGGCAATCTGCGGCTGCGCGGTCGGCACGATCAAGAGCCGCGTGGGCCGCGCCCGCGCTGCGCTGGCCGAAATGCTGGCGAACGGCGCCATCCCGCGCCGCTCCACCGACGACGCCATCGCCCACCGCGCCATTCTGGAAGAGCTGGATACTGTGGCGGCGGGCAACGGGGTCAGTTCGCGGGGGTGATCTGATCCGCCTTGCCCCAGCAGCAACCATGGCGCGCACAGAAAAAGGCCCGGAGCATCGCTGCCCCGGGCCTTTCTTGTTTCCAGAACCCGAAGGATCGGGCGCCGATAATCAGCCGTAAGTCCACACCGTCCCGCGGGCGAGGTTTTCGCTGGCGAAGGCCCAGTTGAGCTTGTTTTCGACCACGGCGTCCAGATAGGCCGGACGCTTGTTCTGGTGATCGAGGTAATAGGCGTGCTCCCACACGTCGAGCACCATCAGCGGGTTCATGTCGCTGTCGGCCAGCGTATCGGCATCGTGGGTTTCCTCGATGCTCAGCTTGCCGCCCTTTTCAGCCAGCCACACCCAGCCCGATGCAAAGTGGCCCAAGCCGCGGTCCTTCAACTGCTGCTTCAGCGCATCGACCGAACCGAATGCATCATTGATCTTGGCGACCAGATCATCCGAAGGCGCGGTGGTGGCAGGTGCCATCGAATGCCAGTAAAAGGCGTGGTTCCAGGTCTGGGCCGAATTGTTGAACAGGCCCTGATTGGTCCCGCGCGATGCAGCGATGATCGCTTCGAGCGAAGCGTCCGCATGCGGCGTGCCTTCGATGGCGGCGTTCATCTTGTCGACGTAGGTCTGGTGATGCTTGCCATGGTGGAACGACAGCGTCTCGGCCGAAATCGCCGGGTCAAGCGCGTCGGCGGGATAGGGCAGCGGGGAAAGTGCGAAAGCCATTGGTGTCCTCCAGAAAGGCGTGGGATAAAACGGATGTTATAGCGATAACGCAGATGTGGGCGAAGGGTTGCAGCTTCAAGTGGCGGCGTTACCCTCACCCGCCGAACGGTCAACCGCACTTGTGACCGCAACGTTCATCGTGACATTGCCCAGCGTCCGCATCAGGTCAGGCAGCATCTCCACCGCGACCAGCAGCGCCAGTGGCTCGACCGGCACGCCCATGGCGAGCGCGATGGGGCCGATCGACACGACGAAGCTGATCGATCCTGGCAGGCTGACAGCGCTGAGGCTGATGACGCTGGCGATCAGGATGCCGGCGATGGCAACGGTGGGCGAAACCTCCACCCCCGCCAGCGCGGCAACATAATAGACCACCGCCAGGTTCATCGCCGCACTGGTTGCGCGGAACACCACCACCGCCAGCGGCAGCACGAATTCGGCGGTCGACGCGCGCAGGCCCAGCCGCCCTGCGCTATCGAGCATCGCCGGCAGACTGGCGAGAGAGCTTTGCGTGGACAGCGCCACCGCCTGCGCAGGCAACATCGCGCGGGCAAAGCGCATCAAGCCGATGCCCCCGCCAAACCCGGCCAGCGCATAGGCCAGCGCCAGCACAAAGGTCCCCATCAGCGTGACGGTGACGACATAATGCCCCAGCGCGGCAAACACCCCGCCGCCGCTCTGGATGCCGACGCCGTAAGCCAGCGCGAACACGCCCACCGGCGCGGCGCTGAGCACCCAGCCGATGATCAGCAGCATCGCATTGCCCAGCGCATGGAAGAAGCCGGTCAGCCGCTCACCCTGATCGGCGGGCAAGCGGGTGATGGCGACGGCAAACATCACGAAGAACAGCGTCAGCGGCAGCATCGCGGTTTCGGCCGCAGCGGCAACAATGTTGGGCGACACCAGCGAGGCGAGGAAATCGAGCACCTTGGGCACCTCGCCCACGCTCGCCGGGGTCTGCGCCAGAAATGCCTCGGCCCCGGCGGGTATCGGGAAGGCGCGCAGCAGTGCGGGCATGGCGATGGTGGCAAAGGTGGCTCCGGCCAATTGCGCGGCCACCAGAATCACCAGCATCCGCCGCGCCACCGTGCCGACCCGCGCAGCAAGAATCATCTGCACCAGTCCCAGCACCAGCAGCGCCGCCACCAGCGGAATAATCGTCATCTGCAGCGCGCGCAGCCACAGCCCGCCGATCAGTCCGGCAATATCGCTCACCCCCTGCGGCGCGCCGGCCATCGCGCCGATAATCCCGGCCAGCAACCCGCCCACCAGCGCGGCGAACGTCAGCGCCACCGGCAGGCGGATCGACACCAGCCCGAACTTCGCCTGACCGGCAGCGTCCGCACCCGGCTTCGTGTTTTCACTTTCCAGCAATGGACTGTCCTTATGGGGGCGGCTCGCCCTTCCTTTTGGGCGATAACCGCGCCAGAAGCGGGAGACAATTGTGTGCGAGGGGCACAGCAGGGGAATTCATGACACGCAAGCTGTTTGGAACGGACGGGATCAGGGGCCGCACCAATGAAGGCGCGATGACCGCAGCCACCGCGATGAAGGTCGGACAGGCCGCCGGACGCCATTTCATGCGCGGCGATCACCGCCACCGGGTGGTGATCGGAAAAGACACGCGCCTGTCGGGATACATGATGGAAAGCGCGCTGGTGGCTGGTTTCACCAGTGTCGGAATGGACGTGATCATGACCGGCCCCCTGCCCACCCCGGCCATCGCGCTGCTGACGCGGGAAATGCGCGCCGATCTGGGCGTGATGATTTCCGCCAGCCACAATCCCTATGCCGATAACGGGATCAAGCTGTTCGGCCCCGATGGCTTCAAGCTGTCCGACGAGGCCGAGATCGAGATCGAGCGGCTGATGGAAACCGACATTTCGCTGGTGTCCGCCGAAAAGATCGGCCGCGCTCGCCGGATCGAGGATGCGCGCGGGCGTTACATCCACGCGGTCAAGCAATCGGTGGCGAGCGAGATTCGCTTCGATGGTCTGAAGGTGGTGGTCGATTGCGCCAATGGCGCAGCCTATCAGGTGGCGCCGTCCGCGATCTGGGAACTGGGGGCGGAGGTCGTCACGCTGGGGGTCAGCCCCAATGGCACCAACATCAATGACGGCGTCGGATCGACCGCCATCGCCGCGCTTCAGGCCAAGGTGGTCGAGGAAGGCGCGGATATCGGAATTGCGCTGGACGGCGATGCCGACCGGCTGATCGTGGTCGATGAAAAAGGCCGCGCTGTCGATGGCGACCAGATTATGGGGCTGATTGCAGGCCGGATGCACGAACGCGGATCGCTGAAAGGCGGCGGGATCGTGGCGACGGTGATGAGCAACCTTGGCCTTGAACGTTATCTGGCGGGCCGCGGGCTTGACCTGGTGCGCGCCAAGGTGGGTGACCGCTACGTGCTCGAAGCGATGAAGGCGGGCGGGTATAATGTCGGCGGCGAACAATCGGGCCACATGATCCTGCTCGACCATGCGACCACCGGCGATGGCACGGTCGCGGCGCTGCGGGTGCTGGCAAGCCTGGTGCGGTCCGGCAAGCCGGCAAGCGAGCTGCTGCACGTTTTCGACCCGGTGCCGCAATTGCTCAGGAACGTGCGTTACGAAGGCGGCAAGCCGTTGGATAACGCCGCCGTGAAGGCGGTGATTGCCGATGCCGAAGCGTCGCTGGCGGGCAAGGGCCGCCTTGTCATCCGCCCGTCAGGCACCGAACCGGTGATCCGCGTGATGGCCGAAGGCGACGATCAGAAGCAGGTCGAAGACGTGGTCGATGCGATCTGCGAAGCCGTGCGCGCGGCGGTTTAGGAGGCTGACCCGATGCTGGAAATGCGCCCCGATTGCGAGATGTGCGGTATTGGCCTGCCTGCTGAAGCGCCGGGCGCCTTCATCTGCTCGTTCGAATGCACCTTCTGCGCCGAATGCGCCGAGGATCTGGACGACCGCTGCCCCAATTGCGGCGGCGAGTTGATGGACCGCCCGTCCCGCGCCAAACCGCTCCATGCGAAATACCCGCCCAGCTCGGAGCGCAAATACAAAGGGTGAACACTGGTCAGCGGTTCAGCGGCGCACGCTGGCAAGCGCCGTCAGCGGCTTGTCAGAGCGCCGGATGACGCTGAGGCTGCCGTCCGTCTCCAGCACCACTGCGCCCACCTCGTCCACCCCACCAATCCCGGCGGCACGGATGGCGCTTTCAACTTCATCCTCGGTGATGCGCTCATCCTGCATCGCGCAGCGCCGATATTTGCCGTCCTCCAGCAACAGGCGCGGCTGGCTGCGAACGAGTTTGCGAAAGTTGTGCGAAGCAATTGAAAGCCGCGACACGCCCCACTGCAACATGGCCAGCATGGCAAACGCCAGCAGCCCTTCGAAAAACGCCACGTCCGAAGACAGCAGAACGGTCGCCAGCGTCGAACCAAGGGCGACTGTTACGACCAGATCAAAGGCGTTAAGCTTGGCGAGCGCACGCTTGCCCGCCACCCGCAACAACAGCACGAGCGAACCATAGGCCAGCAACGCAATGACGGCGACGCGAAAGAGATCGTAAAGAGTGTCAAAGAACATGGCGGGTCTTACCCGGAGGGCGGCGCGCTTGTTCCCTGTACGCAGCCTTGCAAAAAGGCGTCCCGGGACAGGTGCAGTCCTGCTATTGCGCGTCTCATGAAAACCACGCCTCCCCCCCGCATCCTTTCCATCGCCGGTTCCGATTCCTCGGGCGGGGCGGGAATTCAGGCGGATATCAAGACCATCGCGATGCTGGGCGGTTATGCCATGACCGCGATCACGGCGATCACCGCGCAGAACACCGTGGGCGTGCAGGGGATTGCCGCGCTGGCGCCTGCGATGGTCGCGCAGCAGATCGCGTCGTGCATTGACGATATCGGGGTGGACGCGATCAAGATCGGGATGCTGCACGATGCCGCCGTTATCGCCGCCGTGGGCGAGGCGCTGGAGGGTGTTGACGCGCCGATTGTGCTCGACCCGGTTATGATCGCCACATCGGGCGCGGTGCTGGTGGGGCCGGATGCGGTTACCGCCTTGCGCAATACGCTGTTCCCGCGCGCGCTGTTGCTGACGCCCAACCTGCCGGAACTCGCGCACCTTGCGGGCCGCCCGCTCGCCAGCACGCAGGACATGATCGGCGCGGCGGAGGAATTGGCCGGCGCGACCGGCGCGGCGGTGCTGGCAAAAGGCGGGCATGGCGACGGGGAGCGCATCACCGATGTGCTGATCCGCCCCGGCGCTGCACCGGTCAGCTTCGATCACGCCCGCATCCTGACCCGCCACACCCACGGCACGGGCTGCACCCTGTCATCAGCCATCGCGACGCTGATCGGGCACGGCCATCCGCTGGAAGATGCGGTCAGGCTGGCCCGGCAATTCGTGCTGCGCGCGATCGAAGCTGCCCCCGGCTTTGGCGCAGGGAGCGGGCCTTTGGGGCATCAGGCGGTGCGTTCCGGCGATTGAGCCGGGCGTCCGGCGCTCTCAGCCTTCCTCGACCGAGTGGTCCTTGATCTCGTAGAATTCGGCGATGCAGGCCCACGCCTCCTCCGCCGTTTCGACCCATGTGAACA
Organism: Porphyrobacter sp.; assembly: GCA_041639595.1. Classification (GTDB taxonomy): domain Bacteria; phylum Pseudomonadota; class Alphaproteobacteria; order Sphingomonadales; family Sphingomonadaceae; genus Erythrobacter. Next base: position 9,830 of record JBEQBX010000013.1, on the reverse strand, counting down.
GGTCGAGATCCGATTTCGAAATCGTGCCTTCTTCGGCCAGCGCTTCGAAATTGATGACGCGCGTCCAGAAATCGCGGCCGAACAGGATGATCGGCATCGGCTTCATCTTGCCGGTCTGAATCAGGGTGACCAGCTCGAAGAATTCATCGAAGGTGCCGAACCCGCCCGGGAACACCGCCACCGCGCGGGCGCGCAGCAGGAAGTGCATTTTCCGCAGCGCGAAGTAATGGAACTGGAAGCTGAGGTACGGCGTGACGTAGGGATTGGGCGCCTGTTCGTGGGGCAGCACGATGTTCAGCCCGATCGATTCGCTGCCCGCATCGGACGCGCCGCGGTTGCCCGCCTCCATGATCGAAGGCCCGCCGCCGGTGGTGACGACAAACTGGCGCAGGCCGTTTTCGATCAGGCCCTTTTCACTGACGAGGCGCGCAAGCTTGTAGGCTTCGTCGTAATACTTCGCCTTTTCGGCCAGCCGCGCGGCGACTGTCTGTTCGTATTCGCTGCCGTTCTTCGCCGCCTCGGTCAGGGCTTCGGCCTGCGCGGGCGACGGGATGCGGGCTGATCCATACATCACCAGCGTCGATCCGACGCGGGCTTCATCCAGCAGCATTTCCGGCTTCAGCAGCTCCAGCTGGAACCGCACCGGGCGCAGTTCATCGCGCAGCAGGAAATCGGTATCGCGGAAGGCGAGCTTATAAGCCGGATGCACAGTTTGCGGCGTGCGTTCGGGCCCGGCCTCGGCAAAACGGGTTTCTTCGCCCGCACGGTAGAACTTGCGATCTGTCAGGTCTTTGTCGGTCATTGCTAGACCCCTAGTAGGGGTGCCCTTGGCCCGCAATAGCCTAGGTTTGCGGGATGTTTCCCGTGAAACATTGCAAGGGTGTGATGGGTGGCTGGATGCCCCGCAAGGATTCGAACCTTGATTGACGGAGTCAGAGTCCGCTCTCTTACCATTAGAGGACGGGGCATTGGCCATCCGCCAGACTTGTCCGGCGGCGTCAGCAAGCGCGCTCCCTAGTTTCGCGGGCGCGCAAGGTCAAGCGCGGCGTTGCGGCAGACTGCTTGCTCTCTCGGGAGGCTTGGGGTAGCCTCGGGGCAAGTGCCATGCGCCCGCAGGCGTTGCGTGTGGTGATGTGAAAGTAAAGTGATCATGGCGGAAACACTCCCGCCGGACAGGAATAGCAGAGCTGGGAAAGACCGGGGCGGCAAGTCCGGCAAGGTAGCCGATTTTCGCTACAAGCGCCCCCCTCAGCCCGAACCCCGCGGCACTGGTCGAGATGGCCGGTCCAAGGGGGCAAACGGTGATGCGCGGCGATCCGCGCGCCCGGCGAACGGCGCAGGCCGCGCCAGTCCTGATCTGGCCGATATCGGCGCGATGAAGCCCTCTGCCGGCGGCGAAGCCTATGCCGCGCTGGACCTTGGCACCAATAATTGCCGCCTGCTGATCGCGCGCCCATCGGGCGGTGATTTCACGGTGATCGACGCGTTCAGCCGCGTGGTGAAGCTGGGCGAAGGCCTCGCCACGTGCGGGCGCTTGTCGGACGCGGCGATGGATCGGACGCTGTCTGCCCTGACGATCTGCGCGGACAAGCTGCAACGCCGCAATGTGCGCCTTGCGCGCTCGGTCGCGACCGAAGCCTGCCGCCGCGCGGAAAACGGCGTGGACTTCATCGAACGCGTGCGCCGCGAAACCGGCATCGCACTCGACATCATCAGCGCCGAGGAAGAAGCACGCCTTGCCGTGCTGGGCTGCCACATCCTGCTGGAGGCGGGCACGGGACCGGCTGTCATTTTCGACATCGGCGGCGGGTCAACCGAACTGGTGCTCGTCGAAGCAGGCAGCGAAGGCGCGGCCCGCGTGCCGCGCATCCTCGACTGGCAAAGCGTGCCATGGGGCGTCGTGTCGCTGACCGATACGGTTGGCCGCTTCGAGGACAGTGAGCCAGCCCGCATCGCGCGATTCGCGCAGATGAAGAAACTGGTCGCCGACAGCTTTGCCCCCTTTGCCGGGCGAGTGGCCGGATCAGCGCGCCATCCCGATATCCGCCTGCTGGGCACCAGCGGGACGGTGACGACACTCGCCAGCCTTTACCTTGAACTCCCCAGCTATGACCGCAAGGCCGTGGATGGGCTGATCGTTCCCGCCGCCGAAATGCGCGGGATCAGTGCGCGGCTTTCTGTCATGACGCCCTTCGAACGCGCGACTTTGCCCTGTATCGGGCAGGACCGGGCGGATCTGGTGGTGGCGGGCTGCGCGATATTGGAAGCAATCCTCGACCTGTGGCCCGCGCGGCGGCTGGGGGTCGCAGACCGGGGCATCCGCGAAGGCATACTCAGGAGCATCATGGCCGCTGAACACCAGTCCGAACGCACCCTCAAGGCGCTTAACAAACAACGCTCCGGCCATGCTTCAGGGCGCGGCGGGCGATGACCCGCGGGGACAAGTCGCCTAGCAAGCGGGTCAAGACAGCCAAGGGCCGCACCGCCAGCCAGGTGCGCTGGCTGGAACGCCAGCTTAACGATCCCTACGTGCGTCAGGCCAAGGCCGACGGCTATCGCAGCCGCGCGGCTTACAAGCTGATCGAACTGGATGAACGATTCGGCCTGTTGAAAGGCGCAAAGCGGGTCGTCGATCTGGGCATTGCGCCTGGCGGGTGGGCGCAGGTCGTGCGCGCCAAATCACCCAAGGCCGAAGTGGTGGGAATCGATCTGCTCGAGGTTGAGCCGATCGAGGGCGTGACGATCTTCCAGATGGATTTCATGGCCGATGAAGCTCCCGAGGCGCTGGCCCAAGCCCTTGGTGGCCCGCCTGATCTGGTCCTGTCCGACATGGCGGCGAACACCGTAGGCCATAAACAGACCGATCACCTGCGCACGATGGGTCTGGTCGAGGCCGCTGCATGGTTCGCCGCGGAAAACCTCGCGCCGGGCGGCGCCTTCGTGGCCAAGGTGCTGGCCGGCGGCACGGACAGCGATCTGCTCGCCTTGCTCAAGAAGCACTTCACGGCCGTCAAACACGCCAAACCCCCGGCGAGCCGCAAGGGCTCGTCGGAGTGGTACGTGATTGCTCAGGGATTTAAAGGCTAGATTCGGGGACGGGGCCTAGGCTCCGCACCTGATTTCCAGCCGAACTTATTCAGCAAGGCCCGGATTGGACGGCACCGGCTGATCGGCACTGGCAGCGCCTGCAGCTTCGGCTGCACTGGCTTCTTCACCTTCGACCGGAGCGGTGGCGGCAGCCGGATCGACCACAGCTGCGGTGGCTGTGAAGGCCGGGAGCGGCAGGTTGGAACCTTGCGCGTTAAGATAGGCGGCAATCGCAGCGCGATCTTCCACCTTGCCGAGACCGGCAAAGCTCATCTTGGTGCCCGGGACATAACCCTTGGGGTTCTTGAGCCAGGCGTCCATCTTCTCCCAGTCCCAGGTCCCGCCCAGCGCCTTCAGTTCGGCGCTGTAGGCGAAGCCGGCGTGGCCGGCCACGGCCTTGCCCATGGTACCATGCAGATTGGGGCCGATGCCGTTCGCGCCGCCCGCATCGACGGTGTGGCAGCTCTGGCACTTGGCGAAAGCTTTCTCGCCCGCGGCCACCAGTTCAGCGGCCGGCGTCGCGTTCAGCGCTTCGGCGATCGACATTTCTGCCGGGCCGGCGCTTTCCTCGACCGCGCCTTCGATCACGTAGCCAAGCTGTTCGGGCCGCTGCGGCTTGTCGCCGTGAAAATACTTGCCCGAGAGGATCGAAAGACCCAACCCGAGACCGGCTGCAAACAGCACCCAGCCTGCGGCAGTGTTGAACAGATCGCCGCCACCATTCTGGCCTGCAGCGTTATCCTGCGAAGAGTTGTCCTGTGTCATCCCGCGCGGCTCATAGTGTCGGCCAGCGATGCGCGCAAGACTGATCGTGGCACGAATTCTTGCGCCTTTTGCAACGAGCCTCTAGGCGCGCTCATATCATGCGATCCTTTCCCGGCCCTGCCCTCAAGATTGTCGACCGGATGCGCGCTGCCGCGGCTGCCGAACCTGCGCGCGCAATCGCCTTCCAGGGATCGCCCGGCGCCAACTCCCACCGCGCCGCAACCGAGGCTTGCCCGGATTTGCAGCCGCTGCCCTGCTTCAGCTTCGAAGATGCACTGGAAGCGGTGAAAGATGGCCGCGCCGGCCATGCGATCATCCCGATCGAAAATTCGCAGCACGGGCGTGTCGCCGATATCCACTTCCTGCTGCCCGAAAGCGGCCTGCATATTGTCGGCGAATATTTCATGCCGATCCACCACGCGCTGATGGCGCTGGGTTCCGGGCCGTTCGAGGCCGCCTATTCGCACCCGCAGGCGCTGGGCCAGTCGCGCCATTACCTGCGCGCGCGCGGGATCGTGCCGTTGAGCCATGCCGACACCGCCGGCGCAGCAGCTTACGTTGCTGAGCGCGGTGATCTGTCCGTGGCGGCCATCGCCCCGGCTTTGGCCGCCGAACTTTATGGCCTCACCATCATCGAGCACAATGTCGAAGACAGCGCGGACAACATGACGCGCTTTGTCATCCTTGCCCGCGATCCGCTCGGCCCGGAAGCGCTCGAGGGAAAGCCGGTGATGACCACTTTCATCTTCGAAGTGAAGAACATCCCCGCCGCGCTTTACAAATCGCTTGGCGGGTTTGCCACCAACGGCGTCAACATGACCAAGCTGGAAAGCTACCAGCAGGGCACCAGCTTTGCCGCGACGACATTTTACGCCGACATCATCGGCGCGCCGGGCGATCCGGCGGTTGACCGCGCGTTGGAGGAATGCGCATTCCATTCCAAGGAATTGCGCATCCTCGGCAGCTATGAACAGGCGCGCGCCCGCGGTTGAGGCGCGGATTGCCCGGTTTCCCGTTGCGCGGCGCCTATCGCCGTGCCACCACCGCTGACGGGATGACCGCAGCGGCCACAACACCCCCTTCCAGTCCATCAATTGACTCAGGCGGATCGGCTCCCGCCGGGTGGGAAAACCTGCGGGCCGATGGCGACATCCAGTTCGCGCCCGTCACGATCCCGGAAATACCGCCACGCGTACCCGGCTGGTTCGAGCGACTGCTGAATGATGTTTTCGCCTTCCTCGGCGAATGGCTCGCTCCGCTGGGGGCGGCGCTGGGAGCGTCTTGGTGGTGGCTGCAATGGGTATTGCTGGGCGCGGCCGTGCTGTTCGCCGGGCTACTGCTGGTGCGCCTGATCGCGCCGCTGCCGGGACGCCAGAGCAGCAAGGCAGGCGATGTGGAGGCAGAAGCGTGGCGCCCTGACGCAGCTTCAACCCTCGCGCTGCTCGGCGATGCGGACCGGCTGGCGGCAGAGGGCCGCTTTGACGAGGCGACACATCTTCTCCTCCAGCGCAGCGTCGGCCAGATCGCCGCCGCGCGGCCCGATTGGGTGGAGCCTTCCAGCACCGCCCGTGAACTCGCTGCTCTGCCCGCGCTGCCCGATGCCGCACGCGGTGCCTTCAGTGTGATCGCCGGGCGGGTAGAGCGGTCGCTATTCGCGCTGCGCGCGCTGGACCGCGCGGATTGGGAAGCGGCGCGCGCAGCCTATGCCGAATTTGCGTTGGCCCGGATCGATGCGCGCGGGGGCGCAGCATGAGCGGCGGCGCAGCCTTCTCGCGCGGAGGCGCCTTTGCGCTGGTGGCGGGCGGTTTCGCGCTGTTCCTCGCGGTGCTTTACCTGATCGGCGCGGGCGAAGACTTCGGCGGGGAGAAAGGTAGCGGTCAGGCCCATGCTGCGAGCGTCGGCCTGAATGGCTATGCCGGACTGCTGCGGCTGGTCGAAGCGCAGGACTACACCGTAAATCGTTCGCGCAGTCCGGCGGGGCTGAAAGCTGACGGTCTGCTGGTGCTGACACCGTCCGCCAATGCCGATGCGGAAGAAATCGGTCAAATCCTGGCCGAGCGCCGTTATATCGGGCCAACGTTGGTGATCATGCCCAAATGGCAGGCCGCCCCGCCCTCACCCGCGTTACCGCCCAAAGCACGCGAGAATTTCAAGCGCGGCTGGGTCACGCTGGGCAATGTCACCACAAGCGATTGGGCAGAGGGGCTTCCCGCTCCCTTCGGCTTTGCCCATGCCTATGCCGATCCCGAACAGGGCAAGGCCCGGGTGCCCGGCCAATGGCAGGGCATGGGCACAGCGGGCAGCCTGCCGACCCCTGCGACGCTGTTTGCCACGCCGATGTCGGCACATGACACGCTCGTCACCGATGGGGCGGCACGGGTGCTCGCCTTTGTCGTCACGCCGGAACTTAACGGCGAAGCTGACGAGGAAGCCTATCCCGTTGCCGTTCTGGCCGAACCCGATCTTGCCAATAATTACGGCCTTGCCGATCCCGCCCGCGCAGCGGTGGCGATCGCTTTAGTGGACGAATTGACCTATGGCGGCGATATCGGACAGATCACCTTCGACATGACGCTGAACGGGTTTGGCGCGTCGGAGAACCTGCTGACGCTGGCCTTCCGGCCGCCGTTCCTCGCTGCGACATTAAGCCTGCTGGCGGCGCTGCTGATCGTCGGCTGGCGTGCGTTCATGCGCTTCGGCCCGCCCGCTGCCGCAAGCGGTCCGGACATCGCTTTTGGCAAGCGCCAGTTGATCCTGAACGGCGCGGGCCTGATCCTGCGCGCCCGTCGCTTTGGCTTGCTGCGTGCGCCCTATGCCGCGCTGTCGGCGCGGCGGCTGGCCGAGCGGCTCGGCGTTTCGCGGCCTCACGGGGCGGCGATTGACGCTGCCCTGGCCCGCCGACTGCCGATGGAAGAACCCTTCACCCGCCGCGCCGCGCGAATGGAAACGGCTGAAAAGCCGGCCGACATTCTCGCCGCAGCGCAAAACCTCGACGATCTCAACGTCAAATTGCAACAGGGACAATGACCCGATGACCATGACACTCGACGATGTCCGCAGTCTGGCTGACGCCATCCGCGCCGAAATCGCCAAGGCGATTGTCGGGCAGGAGGCGATGATCGATATGCTGCTGACAGCGATGCTGGCGGAAGGCCATGTGCTGCTGGAAGGCCCGCCGGGGACCGCCAAAACCTTTCTCGCAAACACCTTTGCAACCGCACTGGGCCTCGATTTCGGGCGCATCCAGTTCACGCCCGATCTGCTGCCCGGCGACATACTGGGATCGAACCTGTTCAACTTCCAGACCAGCCAGTTCACCCTGACCCGGGGGCCGATCTTCTGTGATCTGCTGCTGGCGGACGAGATCAACCGCACGCCGCCCAAAACGCAGGCCGCGCTGCTGGAAGCGATGCAGGAACGCCGGGTGACGCTGGACGGGGAGACGCACCGGCTGCCGGACCGCTTCATGGTCGTTGCCACCCAAAACCCGATCGAGAACCAGGGCGTCTATCCCCTGCCCGAAGCCCAGCTCGATCGCTTCCTGTTCAAGCTGCTGGTGCCCTACCCGGCCGAAGACGAGGAAGCGCGGATTGTGACCACCTTCGGGCAGCGTTCCGGGCCGCAACGCCCGGCAGACCTGGGCGTGCAGGCGGCCACCAACGCCGCCGGGATCACCGCGGCGACCAGCGCCCTGTCGCAGGTCACTGTGGCAGACGAAATCACCCGTTATGTCGTACGCCTGATCCGTGCCACCCGCGACCATGCCGAACTGACCGTCGGCGCTAGCCCGCGCGCCGCCGTGCTGCTGGCCGGCGCCGCCCGCGCCCGCGCGGCGCTGGAGGGGCGGGCCTATGTCATCCCTGACGATGTAAAGGCGCTGGCCGTGCCGGTGCTGCGCCACCGCCTGACGCTCAGCCCTGCTGCCGAGATCGAGGGCCGCGACATGGAAGCGCTGGTCGCCGAGCTGGTCGAAGCAACCGAGGCCCCGCGGTAAGGCCATGCGCCGCGCCGTTCTCCCCCGTGGAATCTGGCCGAAATTGCCCTTCGTGCCAACCGAGCGCGCTGCGTGGATCGCCGCCGCGCTTGCGCCGGTTGCGGTGGTAATCGCGGCGACCGCACCGGGAGCATGGATCATCGCCCCGGTGCTGGGCGCGGCGTTGTTTCTGCTGATCATCGCCGATGCGCTGCTCGCGGGATTCAATGCGGGCTGGGCATTTCATGCTCCTGCCGATGTCGAAGTGGGCCAACCCGCTGCGCTGTCTGTCACCGCTCGTTTCATCAGGCGCCGCCCCCGCCGGGTCTTCGCAATGCTGGCCTGCGATCCACGTTTGGCAAAGGACGGGCGGATTGCCCTTGATCTGGCCGAGGGCCCCGGAGCGGATCAATGGCGCGGCGAAACGGTGCTCACCGCCAATCGGCGCGGCACCGCCCCGGTGTACCGCGCATGGCTGCGCTGGGAAGGGCCGCTTGGCCTGGGCGCGCAGCAGGGTGATTTTCCGCTCGACCAGTCGGTGCGCATCTGGCCCGACCTGTCGCCGGTGCGATCACCCGATTTGCAGACTTTCCTGCGCAACGCCCAGCTTGGCCTGATTGCCCGCCGCATCCGGGGCGAAGGCACGCAGTTCGAGGCACTGTCGGAATACGAACCGGGCATGGACCGCCGCAGCATCGACTGGAAAGCGAGCGCCCGGCACACCCGCCTGTTCGCGCGCGAGAACGAAAGCGAACGCAACAACCAGATCGTCTTTGCCTTCGATTGCGGGCAGGCGATGTGCGAGCCGGTGGACGGGTTGCCCCGTATCGATCGCGCAGTGTCAGCCGCGCTGACCTGCGGCTATGTCGCGTTGAAAGGCGGGGACAAGGTCGCACTGTTCGGCTTTGCCCGGCGGCCGCAGATCATGACCCCCTTCATCGGTGATGCCCGCGCCTTTCACCGACTGCAAAGCGCCGCCGCAGGCCTCGATTACGAGCCGGTGGAGCCGAACTTCACCCTCGCGCTCGCCACCCTGACAGCCAAGCTTAAACGCCGTTCGCTGGTGGTGGTATTTTCCGATTTCACCGATCCGACGGCAGCGGAACTGATGGTCGAAAGCCTCGGGCGGCTGGTGGGCAAGCATCTGGTGCTGTTCGTCACCATGACCGATAGCGAGGTGGAAGACCTGATAGCGGCACCGCCAGGCGACATCGCAACCCTCGCCCGCGCCGTCACTGCCGACAGCATCGCGCAGCAGCGCAAACTGGTGCTGACCCGGCTGCGGCGACTGGGTATCGATGTAATCGAAGCGCCGTGGCACATGATCGGCCCGCGCCTGATTGATCGCTATCTGGCGATCCGCAGCAGCGAGGCGATCGGATGAAGGCGCCGGTTATCTCCTCATGGTTCGGACGCGGGGCTGTTGCCGCGCCGCCCGATATCGAAAGCGCGGCGCTGCGGTCCGACCGCTTCCGGCTGGAACGGGAAGGCGACTGGCGCCGGCTTGAAGCGATTGTCGCCAGGATGGAGCGCGGCGGGTTGCGGCGTATCGCCGATGACGATCTGATCGCGCTCCCCGCCCTGTACCGCACGGCTGCATCCAGCCTTTCGGTTGCGCGCGAAACGTCGCTGGATGCGGCTACGCTCGCCTATCTTGATGCGCTGGTGCAACGCGCGTGGTTTCAGGTCTACGGCCCGCGGCGCGGCTTTGTGCGCTGGCTGCGCGGGTTTTTCCTCGGCGGGTGGAGCCGGGCGGTGCGCGCCCTGTGGCTGGATATCTGCATCGCGCTGTTCGTAATGGTGGCGGGAACTATCGTCGGCTGGCTGCTCGTTGCCGAGGACGAGGCCTGGTATTACCGGCTGTTCCCCGCCGGCATGGGCGAAGTGCGCGTACCGGGGGCGAGCCGCGAACAATTGCTGAAAAGCCTCGGCCATGATGAAGGCGCGGCGGGGCTCGCCGGGTTCGCAGCGCAGCTGTTCAGCAACAATTCGGCGGTGTGCATTC
>JBEQBX010000012.1:0-45702 GCA_041639595.1 Porphyrobacter sp. | reverse complement strand
TTCGGGGCGGTAATCCTCGCTGAAACGCGCTGCGATGGCATCGCGCGCGGCCATGATTGCGCTCATGTCCATTTGCACGCCATCGGTCCGCATATAGGTGATGGCGCCCGCTTCATAAAGGCTTTGGGCAAGGCGCATGGTGTGCTGCGCGGAGTATCCTAGCTTGCGCGCGGCCTCCTGTTGCAGCGTCGATGTGGTGAAGGGCGGCGCAGGATTGCGCTTGACCGGCTTGGTCTCGACGCCTTCGACAGTGAAGCGCCCGGCTTCGACAGCGGCCTTTGCCTCCAGCGCGATGCCTTCAGCCCCAAGGCTCAGCTTCTCCAGCTTGTCACCCCGGAACTTGACGAGGCGTGCGTCGAACTCCGTTCCGTCGTGCATCATCCGCGCGACGACGCTCCAGTATTCATCCGCGCGGAAAGCCTCGATCTCGCGTTCCCGCTCCACGATGAGACGCAGGGCGACCGACTGCACGCGGCCAGCGCTTTTGGCTCCGGGCAGCTTGCGCCACAGGACCGGCGACAGGGTAAAGCCGAACAGATAATCCAGCGCCCGCCGTGCCAGATAGGCATCGATCAACGGCTGATCGAGTTCGCGCGGTTTGGCCATCGCGTCGAGCACGGCGGTCTTGGTGATCGCGTTGAAGGTGACGCGGTCGACCTTGGCGGGCAGGCTCTTGCGCTTCTTCAGCAGCTCCTGGACGTGCCAGCTGATCGCTTCCCCCTCACGGTCAGGGTCAGTCGCCAACACGAGGCGCGTGGCGCCCTTGGCCGCATCGGCGATTTCCTTGAAGCGGCTCTGCTTGTCGCGGTAGAGTTCCCACTCCATCGCGAAGTCCGCATCAGGATCGACGCTGCCATCCTTGGGCGGCAGGTCGCGGACGTGGCCGTAAGAGGCGAGAACCTTGAAGTCCTTGCCGAGATACTTCTCGATGGTTTTCGCCTTGGCGGGGGATTCGACGATGACAAGCTGCATGGCGCTGAGATAGGTCCCTTACGTGTGTACGCGCGAGGGTGGGGCTGCGGCGCTTACAGCGTCAAGCGGCTTGTGCAAGGAGGTTTACGGATTGGATCACCGGGCGCGGCGCACCAGCCCATCCGCCTCACGCACCAATTCACCCGTCAATTCCAGTTCGAGCAGCGCCATATGCACCTCGGCCGTGCTGGCGCCGGACTGGCGGATCAATTCGTCAACGCCAACCGGCGCGTTGGTCAGCAGGTTGGCGATATCGCCGGAAAGATCGGCCCGCGCCTCCCCCCAATCCAGCTTGGCAAGTTCGCCGTAGTCGAAATCCGCCGCGCCTTCGCCAACGCGAAAATGCGATCGCGGTGCGCCGGTGAAGCTTTGCAGCAGTTCCACCACCTCGGCGGGCGCCTGCACCAGCACTGCGCCTTCGCGGATCAACTGGTTGCATCCCGAAGCGCGGGCATCCAGCGGGGAGCCGGGGATCGCCATCACCTCGCGCCCCGCCTCACCCGCCAGCCGCGCGGTGATGAGGCTGCCCGATTGCGGCGCGGCTTCGATCACCAGCGTGCCACTGGCAAGGCCTGCGATGATGCGGTTGCGTGACGGGAAATGCCGCCCGCGCGGTTCGGTGCCGGGGGGCTGTTCGGCGATCAGCAGGCCTTCGTTGGCGATCCGTTCCTGAAGCTGCGTGTGCTGCGGCGGGTACGTGATGTCGATCCCGCTGGCGATCACGCCGATGGTCTGGGGAAAGGCGCCTTCGTGCGCCGCTCCGTCGATGCCGCGCGCCAGCCCGGAGACGACGGTAAATCCCGCCTCGGCCAGTGCCGCGGCAAAATCCCGCGCCAGCTTCACCGCCGCAGCACTGGCATTGCGTGCACCGACCAGCGCCACGCAAGGTTCGCTTGCGAGGGCAAGCCTGCCCCGGCAGGTGACAATCGGCGGCGCGCTGTCCAGTTCGGCCAGCAGCGCAGGATAATCGGGTTGATCGTGGAACAGGTAACGCGCGCCGGCCTGGCGGACGGCGGTAATCTCGCGCTCGATGCTTTCGGTGGCGGCAGCGCGGTACGGCCCCCTCCCCCGGCTGGCGAGATCGGGAAGCGCATCCAGCGCCGCGCCTGCGCTACCGAACCGCGCGATCAGCTGGCGGTAGCTGACCGGGCCGATGTTCGGCGAACGCAGCAGGCGAATGCGCGCGAAGGCTTCTTGCTGTGAGAGCACCGGCTGCGACCCCTTTTGCTCCATCAGATGGTGACTGCCGTCATTTGCCCGCCCCCACCTTTGGCTCCTCCCCGCGCATCAACCGGCCGATATTGGCGCGGTGCTGGACGATCACGATGGCCGCAATTGCGAGCAGCGGCGGGATCACCTGCGGGTATCCCAATGCCCACGCCGCGATGGGCGCAGCGACAACGGTGACCAGCGACGATACTGATGAAATCCGGCTCACGAAGAGGGTGATGGCCCAGATCGCGGCGCAGGCCAGCAGCGCCGGCCATGCCAGCGCCGCGAGCGCTCCGGCAGCGCTGGCAAAGCCCTTGCCGCCCTTGAAGGCGAGCCACGGGGTGAAGCAGTGACCTGCAACAGCGGCCACCGCCGCGATGCCCTCGGTACCTGGCCACATCGTTCCCGCCACCAGCACCGGGATCGCAGCCTTCGCCGCATCGAGCAGCACGGTCGCCGCTGCCAGTCCCTTGTTGCCGGTGCGCAGCACATTGGTCGCCCCGATGCTGCCGCTGCCGATGTTACGCACATCCCCCAACCCCGCCGCACGGGTGAGGATCAGGCCAAAGGGGATCGAGCCCAGGGCAAAGCCGAAAACGGCGGCAAAAAACAATTCCATCAAACCCCATCCCGTTCGTGCCGAGCTTGTCGGCTGCGCAGCTGGGCATTGCCCAAGCACCGCACTTCTTCTAGCGCCCGATATTCCAAAAGAAAGATGACCCTTGGACAAGTTCAGGGGAACGGAGAATTTCTTGTCGGTCGATCCCGCCTCCCCCATCTTGCTATTCGATTCCGGCGTTGGCGGGCTGACCGTTTATGACGCTTTGCGCGCGGTACTGCCCGATGCCCCGGTCATCTACGCCGCTGATCTGGCAGGCCTGCCCTACGGCACCAAGACCGAAGCGCAGGTGGCTGCACGGGTTGCCGGGTTGCTGGGGCGAATGACTGAACGCTATCAGCCGCGCCTTGCCTGTATCGCCTGCAACACCGCGAGCACCATTGCGCTTGGCATGGTGCGCGAGGTGCTGGAGATCCCTTTGGTCGGCACCGTGCCTGCAATCAAACCTGCTGCCCTCGCCAGCAAGACCGGCGTGATCGGCCTGCTCGGCACGCAGGCAACCATCCGCCAGCCCTATGTCGATCAGTTGGAGGCTGAATTCGTGCGCGGAAAAACCCTGCTGCGCCACGCTGCGCCGGGGCTGGTGGACGAAGCGGAAAACAAGCTGCGCGGGCGCCGCGTCGATCGCGCTGTGCTGAAGGCTGCGCTCAGCGATCTTGCCAATCATGACGAGGCCCTGCGGCTTGATGCGGTTGTCCTGGGCTGCACCCACTTCCCGCTGCTCAAGGACGAGCTGGAGGACGTGGCCCTATCCGAACTTGGCTGGTCGCCGGATGTGCGTTTCGTGGATGGCGCAGACGGTATTGCAAAGCGAATTGCCCACCTTCTCGAAGGGCAGGCGTTTGCGCCGTCCGGCCCGAACCGCTTTGTCATCACAGGGCCTTTGTCGGGAGCAGACGGGCTGGAGGACACGCTGGCGCGACGCGGCTTCGGCGCGACCGAAGCCTTCTGAACCGCCGAAAAATCCTTGCGAAACGCTCGCAAAGATCGCTGTGGCAAAATCTCCACCTGCCCCCTAAATATTCGCCCGAAACCAACCGCCCGCTCGCTCGTTAAGGCGGGACAAAACAGCGATGAACCCCGCGCCCGCTCCGGTGGCCGCGAGAGCAGCGAGACGCGAGTGAACTACGATCAGATCTTCGATTCCGCGATCGACCGGCTGCACGAGGAAGGCCGCTACCGCGTCTTCATCGACATCATGCGCAACAAGGGCGCATACCCGAACGCGCGTTGTTTCCACGGCCATAACGGACCGAAACCGATCACCGTGTGGTGCTCGAACGACTACCTCTGCATGGGCCAGCACGACAAGGTGATCGGGGCAATGGAGGCCGCGCTCCACGATGTCGGCGCAGGATCGGGCGGCACGCGCAATATCGGCGGCAACACGCATTTCCATGTCGAGCTGGAAAACGAACTTGCCGACCTGCACGGCAAGGAATCCGCGCTGCTGTTCACGTCAGGCTATGTTTCGAACGACGCAACGCTTTCCACGCTCGCCAAGCTGCTGCCGGGCTGCGTGATCTTCTCGGACGCGCTGAACCACGCCAGCATGATCGCCGGCATCCGTAATTCGGGCTGCGAAAAGATGGTGTTCCGCCACAATGATGTGGCGCATCTGGAAGAACTGCTCGCCAGCGTCGATATCGACACGCCCAAGCTGATCGCCTTTGAAAGCGTCTATTCGATGGAGGGCGATGTCGCCCCGATCCATGCGATTTGCGATCTGGCCGAAAAATATAACGCGCTTACCTATATCGACGAGGTTCACGCGGTTGGCATGTACGGCGCGCGCGGCGGCGGCATTTCCGAACGTGACGGCGCGGCGCACCGAATCGACATCATCGAAGGCACGCTGGGCAAGGCGTTCGGCGTGATGGGCGGATACATCGCGGCCAGCAGCAAGGTGGTGGACTGCATCCGCAGCTACGCGCCGGGGTTCATTTTCACGACATCGCTTTCGCCGGTGCTGGTGGCAGGCGTGCTCGCGTCAGTGCGGCACCTGAAGGAAAGCAGCGTCGAACGGAACGCCCAGCAGCGCGCCGCCGCGTTGCTCAAACTGAAGTTTGCCGAGGCCGGGCTGCCGGTGATGGATTCAGTCACCCACATCGTCCCGCTGATGGTTGGCGATCCGGTGCGCGCCAAGAAGATCAGCGACATCCTGCTCGCCGAATACGGCGTGTATGTTCAGCCGATCAACTTCCCCACAGTGCCGCGCGGCACCGAACGTCTGCGCTTCACCCCCGGACCGCATCACACCGACGCGATGATGGACGAATTGACCGAGGCGCTGGTGGAAATCTGGGACCGGCTGGAACTGGAACTGGCCGAAGCGGCGTAAACAGACCCGCCCTGCCGTAGCGGCCTTTGAGCAGCGTTCAGGCTGCGCTACCACCTCGCCCGAAAACAGGATTCGGGAGAGAATACATGAGCGGCACGCCTGATCAGACTTACGCTGACGTAGTCCTTGGGCGGCGCAGCATCCGCGGGTACCTCGACAAGCCGGTGCCGCGCGCGCTGATCGAGGAAATCCTGACGATGGCGATGCGATCGCCAACGTCGATGAACACCCAGCCCTGGCACTTCCATATCATAACCGGCGAACCGCTTGACCGCATTCGCAAGGGCAACACCGACAACATCCTGGCCGGCATGCCCGATAGCCGCGAATTTCGCCGGGGTGAGGCGTTCGTCGGCGTTCACCGCGACCGGCAGGTCGAAGTCGCCAAGCAATTGTTCGGCGCAATGGGCATTGAACGCGATGACAAGGACGCACGACAGGACTGGGTGCTGCGCGGCTTCCGCCAGTTCGACGCGCCGGTTTGCGTGATCGTCACCTATGACCGCGAGCTTGGCGGCAGCGACGATACCGCGTTCGATTGCGGCGCGGTGACGACGGCGCTGGTCAACGCCGCATGGTCACGCGGGCTCGGCTGCGTCATCAACTCGCAAGGCATCATGCAAAGCCCGGTGGTGCGCGAACACGCCGGAATCCCCGACGATCAGGTCATCATGAAGGCGGTCGCACTCGGCTGGCCTGACCCTGATTTTCCGGCCAACGCTGTCGTGTCGTTGCGCAAAAACGTGGATGAGGCGGCGCGGTTCGTCGGGTTTGGCGACTGAGAGACGGGCGAAGCGGTGAGGCTGATGTGATGCGAGACGCGATCAGGCTCATGATGATAAGAGGAGCCTGGTCGAAAGCAGGCGACAGGATCAGGCGTGGCCGAATTCAGCGGTGATCAAAGCACTTCAAGCCGGATGACCCGGTTCATCGAAACGCTTCCTTCGCAGCGGTTCGGGCGCACCTTTGCCGTGGCCGGCACGCTGGCCATCGCGGGGGCTGCATGGCTGCTGCGCATTGCGCTGGATGGATCGCTTCCGCCGGGCTTTCCCTATGTAACTTTTTTCCCGGCCGTGGTGCTCACCGCGTTCCTGTTCGGATCGCGCCTTGGCAGCCTGTCGGCGCTGCTGTGCGGCGTGCTCGCATGGTATTTCTTCATCCAACCGACGCATTCCTTCGAACTTGCAGGCAAGGAACTGGCGCTTGGCCTTTATGTGTTCGTGGTGGCCACGGATGTGGCGCTGATCCACGGCATGCAACTGGCCAACCGGCAATTGCGCAAGGAGCGCGAACACAGCCGCGAACTGGCCGCCGCTAAGGAAAAGATTGTCCGCGAGCTTCAACAACAGGTCACGGAACGCAAGCTCGCCGTGGAAGCCCTGCGCGAGAGCGATGTCAAAACCCACCTCGCCACGCGGACAGCGGGAATCGGGCTATGGCAGTGGCACATTGCTTCGGGCGAAGTGCGTTGGGATGCCACCATGTTTGAACTCTACGGCATGTCTCCGACGCCCGACGGGACTGTGCATTACAACGAATACCTGGCCAAAGTTCACCCGGAGGATGCGCCTGAACAGGACCGGATCCTTCGTGAAACGGTCAGCAATTGCTCCGAAAGCGCGCGCGATTTCCGGATCAAGCGGGGGGACGATGGCCGCCTGCACCATCTGCGTGCCGTCGAAGTTGCGCGGGCTGGTCCCGACGGCATAACCGAGTGGATCGTTGGCACCAACCTGGATATCACCGATCAAAAGAACCGCGAAAGCCACGTCCAACTGCTGCTTGGCGAGATCAACCACAGGGCCAAAAATCTGCTTGCTGTCGTTCTGTCTGTGGCCAAACGGACGCAAGGGACGAACCACGCCGAATTCATGAAGAACTTCGCTGCGCGCATCCAGTCACTGGCGGCGGGACAGGATCTGCTCGTGGAAAAGGAATGGAGAGGCGTTGAAATTCATGAGCTAATCCGCGCCCAGTTGAGCCATTACAGGGACTTGATCGGAAGCCGCATCTTGATCTCTGGCGATGATCTTGCCTTGTCGTCGTCAGCCGTTCAGGCGATCGGAATGACGATCCACGAACTGGTCACCAACGCCGGCAAATACGGAGCCTTGTCCGACGACTGCGGACGGATCAATCTGAACTGGCATCTTGAAGGTGCAGCCGCCGATAGGTTCGTGATGACCTGGGTCGAAACTGACGGGCCGCCCGTCACAGTTCCAACCCGGAAGGGCTTTGGTTCGACGGTCACCGGTGAAATGGTGAGGATGAGCCTTGATGCCGAAATAGAAAGCGACTTTGCGCCATCGGGGTTTTCGTGGAAACTCACTTGCGCGATCGACGAAATCATCGAGCAGGCGGGTTCATGAACCCTGACGACCAAGGGAACCTTCAATGACAGCCCGTATCCTTGTCGTCGAAGACGAATTTTTCATCGCTCAGGAAATTGTCGACACGCTTGAACAAGCCGATTTCGAGGTGCTTGGCCCGTGTCCGACCGTTGCGAAAGCACTCGCCCGGCTGGAAGAGAGCCCTTGCGATGCGGCAGTCCTCGACGTCTCGCTCAGGAACGAGACTTCCTTGGCCATCGTTCAGGCGCTTGGCAAACGCGGCATCCCGTTCGTCATTCTGACGGGCTTCAGTGCGCGCCAACTGCCCGCAGAAATGGCCGTTGCGCCTGTTTTGACAAAGCCGCTGCAATCCGAAGTTCTGGTCGGAGAACTACGCAAGCTGCTGCAAGACCGTTGAATCCCTGTCGGTATAGACGGGTGCGGCGTCAACCCCGCCCGGGGCCTCACCGCGGAAGTTCGGACACCCCCATCAAAGCCTCGTCAACGCTGCGTGCGGCCTGACGGCCTTCACGGATCGCCCAGACGACAAGGCTCTGCCCGCGCCGCATATCGCCGCAAGCGAACACGCCCGGAACGCTGGTGGCGTAGTTTTCGGTGTCAGCATCGACATTGCCGCGCGCCGACAGATCAACGCCGGCCTGTTCGAGAAGACCCGCCTTCTTGGGCCCGACAAAGCCCATCGCCAACAGGATCAGATCAGCCGGGATAGTGAATTCGCTGCCCGCCATTTCCTGCATCTGGCCGCCGATCCACTCGACGCGCACGCATTCAAGCCCGGTGACCTTCTCGCCGTCGCCCAGCACGCGCTTGGCCAGCACTGCCCAGTCGCGCTCCACGCCTTCCTGATGGCTGGAGGATGTGCGCAGCTTCATCGGCCAATCGGGCCAAGTCAGCGCCTTGTCTTCCTTTTCCGGCGGCTTGGGCATGATTTCCAGCTGCGTCACGCTCAATGCGCCCTGCCGGTTCGACGTACCGACACAGTCGCTGCCGGTATCACCGCCGCCGAGCACCACGATATGCTTGCCCGTCGCCGTCAGGCTGCCGCGCGGGGCGGCGCGCAATTCGTCATCGCCTGCGACACGCTTGTTCTGCTGAGTGAGGAATTCCATCGCCAGCCGCACGCCTGCCATTTCGGCGCCGGGGATCTGCAGCGCGCGCGCATCTTCCGCGCCGCCCGCCAGCACCACTGCGTCAAAGTTTTCCTGCAAGGACTTGAACGAGATATCGACGCCGACTTCCTTCGACGTTTTGAACGTCACCCCTTCCGCTTCCATCTGCTGGGCGCGGCGGTTGATGAGGTGCTTTTCCATCTTGAAGTCGGGAATGCCGTAACGCAGCAACCCGCCCAAGCGGTCGCTTTTTTCGAACACCGTCACCGAATGGCCGGCACGCGCCAATTGCTGGGCGCAGGCAAGCCCGGCAGGGCCGGATCCGACTACTGCCACCGATTTGCCGGTGCGCTGTGAAGGCACCTGAGGGACGATCCAGCCTTCTTTCCATCCGCGATCGACAATCGCGCATTCGATCGACTTGATCGTCACCGGCTGGTCGATGATGTTGAGCGTGCACGCCGCCTCGCACGGTGCGGGACAGATGCGGCCGGTGAACTCGGGGAAGTTGTTGGTGGAATGGAGGTTGGCAAGCGCACGCTTCCAGTCCGCCTCATAGACGAGGTGGTTCCAGTCCGGGATCATGTTGTTCACCGGACAGCCGTTATGGCAGTACGGAATGCCGCAATTCATGCAGCGCGAGGCCTGCCCCGTCAGCGTCGCATCGTCCGGCTGGATGACGAATTCGCGGTAGTTCTTCAGCCGTTCCTGCGGATCGAGATAATCCCGCTCGCGGCGGTCAAGCTCGAGAAATCCGGTTTCCTTGCCCATTGTATGTCTCGTTCCTGAAATCTATTCGGCTGCAACGCTGGCGGCTTCGTGGCGTTCTGCCTCAAGCCGTTTGAGCGCTGCGGCATAATCGCGCGGCATCACCTTGACGAAGCGGGCCAGCGCCGCGTCCCAATCGGCCAGCAGCGCGCCTGCCAGCTTGCTGCCGGTGTGGAGCTGGTGCCGCTCGACAAGGATACGCAGCCGCTCGGCATCATGGCGCAGCATGTCGCCCATGCCGAAATCGTTCACCGAGCGCGGACGCTGGGACGGGCGGCCCGTCCCTTCATCGACGTCCGGTGCGGCGTTGATCGGCAACAGATCGACCTGCGCGTGGTTGACCAGATCCTTGAACGCGCCGTCGGGATCGTAGACATAGGCGATCCCGCCGCTCATCCCCGCCGCGAAGTTGCGCCCGGTCTTGCCGAGCACGACGACCACGCCGCCAGTCATGTATTCGCAGCCATGATCCCCGGTGCCTTCGACCACCGCGATGGCGCCCGAGTTCCTGACTGCGAACCGTTCACCCGCAACGCCGTTGAAATAGGCCTCGCCCGCGATTGCGCCATACATCACGGTGTTGCCGACAATGATATTCTCGTTGCTGTTGCGCGGAGCTTCGGCCGGCTGGCGCACGATGATGCGTCCGCCTGACAGCCCCTTGCCGACATAGTCATTGGCATCGCCAACCAGATCGAGCGTCACCCCATGCGCCAGCCACGCGCCGAAGCTTTGTCCCGCCACGCCCGTGAGGTTGATGCGAACGGTGTCGGTCGGCAGGCCCTCGTGCCCGTGCGCCTTGGCAATCTCGCCCGAAAGCATCGCGCCGACGGTGCGGTTGACGTTGCGCACTTCGCTCGCGATTTGCACCGGCGCCTTGGTATCGATGGCGGTGCGGCAATCGGCAATCAACCGGTTGTCGAGCGCGCCTTCCAGCCCGTGATCCTGCACGCCGCGCTGGCGCAAAGACGCGCCTTCCTTAAGCGGTACCTGATGCAAGATACGGGCAAGATCGATCCCGCGCGCCTTCCAGTGACGCTCCATCCGGTGGGTGTCGAGCAGATCGACCCGGCCCACCATCTCGGCGACGGTGCGGATGCCCATTTCGGCCATGATCGTGCGCAGTTCCTCGGCGACGAAGAACATGTAGTTGACCACGTGCTCCGGCTGGCCGGTGAAGCGCGCGCGCAGCACCGGATCCTGCGTGGCGACGCCGACGGGGCAGGTGTTGAGGTGGCACTTGCGCATCATGATGCACCCGGCGGCGATCAGCGGGGCGGTGGCGAAGCCGAACTCGTCCGCGCCCAGCAGCGCGCCGATGGCCACGTCACGTCCGGTGCGCAGGCCCCCATCGACCTGCACCGCAATCCGTTCACGCAGATCATTAAGCAGCAGCGTCTGCTGGGTCTCGGCAAGACCGATCTCCCACGGCGATCCGGCGTGCGTCAGCGAGGTCAGCGGCGAAGCGCCGGTCCCGCCGTCGTAGCCCGCAATCGTCACGTGATCCGCGCGCGCCTTGGAGACGCCCGCAGCAACCGTGCCGACGCCGACTTCGGACACCAGCTTCACCGAAATTCGCGCAACCGGGTTCACGTTCTTCAGATCGTGGATCAGCTGCGCCAAGTCCTCGATCGAATAGATGTCGTGGTGCGGCGGCGGCGAGATCAGGCCCACGCCAGGCGTCGAATGCCGCACCGCGCCGATGCGCTTGTCGACCTTGTGGCCGGGCAACTGCCCGCCTTCGCCCGGCTTTGCGCCCTGCGCCATCTTGATCTGGATATCGTCCGAATTGACGAGGTATTCCGTGGTCACGCCAAAGCGGCCCGAAGCGACCTGCTTGATCCGGCTGCGCATCGAATCCCCGTTGGCGAGCGGCTTGAACCGGAACGGCTCTTCCCCGCCCTCACCCGTGTTCGAACGCCCACCGATGCGGTTCATCGCGATCGCCATGGTCGAATGCGCTTCGTGGCTGATCGAGCCGAGGCTCATCGCGCCGGTCGAGAAACGCTTCACGATCTCCTTGGCCGGTTCAACTTCGTCCAAGGGGATCGGCTGGGCAGCTTTCTTGAACTCCAGCAGCCCCCGGATCGTCAGCAGCCGCTCGGACTGCTCGTTGATGCTGGCGGCAAACTCGGCATAGTTCTTCGGGTCATTGCCGCGCACGGCGTGCTGCAATTGGGCGACGTTCTGCGGGGTCCAGGCGTGTTCTTCGCCGCGCAGGCGGTATTGGTAGATCCCGCCCACATCGAGCATCCCGTCATAGAGCGGGTTGTCGCCGTAAGCCTGCCCGTGGCGGCGCAGCGCTTCCTCGGCGACTTCGGCAAGGCCGATGCCTTCGATGGTGGTGGCGGTGCCGGTGAAGTATTTTTGGGTGAAAGCCGTCGACAGGCCCACCGCGTCGAAAATCTGCGCGCCGCAATACGACTGGTAGGTCGAAATGCCCATCTTGGACATGACCTTGCGGATGCCCTTGCCCACGCCCTTGATGAAGTTCTGCTGCACCTTGGCGGCGGGCAGTTCCGGGTGACGCTTCACGCGCAGCGCCTCGATAGTTTCGAAAGCGAGATAGGGGTTGATCGCTTCGGCCCCATAACCGGCCAGCACGCAGAAGTGATGCACCTCGCGCGCTTCACCGGTTTCGACCACTAGGCCGGTCTGCATCCTGAGGCCTTGGCGGACCAGATGATGATGCACCGCCGCCGTCGCCAGCAAGGCCGGCATGGGCACGCGGGCCTCGCTCTGCCCGCGGTCGGACAGCACGAGGATGTTGTGATCCTGAAGCACCGCCTCAGTTGCGGCCCAGCACATCTCTTTCAACGCGAGTTCAAGGCCTTCTGCCCCGCTGCTCGCATCCCATGTGATGTCGATGGTGGCGCAGCGGAACGCGCCGTCCAGCGCCTCTTCCACCGAGCGGATCTTGGCCAGATCCTCGTTCGTCAGGATCGGCTGATCGACTTCCAGACGCTTGTGCGTCCCGGCATCGCGGCCCAGCAGGTTCGGGCGCGGGCCGATCATGGAAGTGAGGCTCATCACCAGTTCTTCGCGGATCGGATCGATCGGCGGGTTGGTGACCTGCGCAAAGTTCTGCTTGAAGTAATCATACAGCAGCCGCGCACGATCGGACAGCACGGCAATCGGCGTGTCGGTGCCCATCGATCCGATCGGATCGTCGCCGTCCACCGCCATCGGCTCGAGGAAACGGGTGACGTCTTCCTGCGTGTAGCCAAACGCCTGCTGGCGTTGCAGCAGCGTGCCTTCTTCGGCCGGGATCGCTGCCAGTTCAGGAACGATATCGGTGATGTCGGCCAGCTTGTACTGCGCCTGATGCAGCCATTCCGCATAGGGTTCGGCATTGGCGAGATCGGCTTTCAGCTCGTCATCTTCGATGATGCGGCCTTGGTCCAGATCGATCAGCAGCATCTTGCCGGGCTGGAGCCGCCACTTGCGCACGATATCGGCTTCCGCGAACGGCAGCACGCCGCTTTCGGAGGCGAGGCAGACGATATCATCCTTGGTCACGCAGAACCGCGCCGGGCGCAGACCATTGCGGTCCAGCGTCGCACCGATCTGGCGGCCATCGGTGAAGCACACCGCTGCCGGGCCGTCCCATGGCTCCATCAGCGCGGCGTGATATTCGTAGAAAGCGCGCCGCGCCGGGTCCATCAGCGCATTGCCGCTCCACGCTTCGGGCACGAGGATCATCATTGCGTGCGCCAGCGAATACCCGCCAGCGATCAGCAATTCCAAAGCGTTGTCGAGGCACGCCGTATCCGATTGCCCGTGCGGGATGATCGGCCACATCTTGTCGAGATCTGGGCCGAGCAGTTCGCTTTCCATCGTGCGGCGGCGCGCATTCATCCAGTTGACGTTGCCGCGCACCGTGTTGATTTCGCCGTTGTGGGCGATGAAGCGGAACGGGTGGGCAAGCCGCCAGCTGGGGAAGGTGTTGGTGCTGAACCGCTGGTGGACAAGGCCCAGCGCCGACACGCAATCGGGATCGCGCAGATCGTCGTAGAAGCTGCCCACCTGCGTTGCCAGCAGCAGGCCCTTGTACACGATGGTCCGAGTCGAAAAGCTGGGGATGTAGGTTTCCGTCACGCCCGGCAGGCCATGCTTTTCGGCAAGCTGCGCCAGCGGGTTTTGCACCTGCTTGCGGATGGTCAACAGCTTGCGTTCGAAGGCGTCCTGATCGGCGCAGGTGGCCCCGCGCCCGATAACCGCCATCTGGATGACCGGCATCGAAGCGATCACCGCCGCGCCAAGGCCGTCCATCGTGGTCGGCACGTCGCGCCAACCGATGAAACGCTGGCCTTCCTTGGCCGTGAAGGCCTCCATCCGTTCCTTGACGAAGGCACGCGCGGCATCGTCTTGCGGCAAGAAGCACATGCCGATGGCATAATCGCCCGACTGCGGCAGATCATGGCCCTGCCCCGCGGCCCAGCGGCGAATCAGCGGGTCGGGAATCTGGATCAGAATGCCCGCCCCGTCGCCCAGCAACGGATCGGAACCCACCGCGCCGCGATGGTCAAGATTTTCCAGAATTTCCAGCGCCTGCGCGATGATCGCGTGGCTTTTCTCGCCCTTGATATGCGCAACCATGCCGACGCCGCAGGCGTCATGTTCGTTGGCGGGGTCGTAAAGACCCTGGGAAGATGGATATCCCATGGCAAAAGTCCGATCTGTCAGATGCCTTCAGGCGCGCGCCCTGCGGCATGATCGCTCATGCAGGGAACACGCCTGAGGGCCGGTCACTCGGGCGGGCACAGACCTTCATCAGGTCTGCGACAGCCCGTTTTCGCGGCCCTCATGCCGACAGGAAGCGGGTTTGGCAATGGGTTTGCGCGAAGTAATATTTCTCGCAGACCTGTTCAAACTTTAGTTTGATTGCGTTGGGTGCATGGGCGTTCGGGATGGGTTGCAGCTTTTGCGTGTCCTGCGTGATTCAAGCGGCTCCGCGCTGGGCCTGCAATTGCGAAAGCGCAGCGCGCAGCGGGTCTTCGTGATCCGGCGCTGCATCGCGAAATGCCGCTCCTCCGCTCAACACAGACAACGCCTTCAATGCGTCAGCCAGCGCCGCTTCACGCGCGGCAAGTTCAGCCGTGGCAAGCGCGCGAACCTGAGGGGCAGCGCGATGTTCGTGCAGGGCGGCAGCAAAGCGTTCGACCATTTCAGCCATGCTGAGTTCGTCCAGCGCAATTGCGCGCAGACGGGCAAGCGCGGCGGTGCCTGGCTCTGGCTGCGGCCGAACGGCGTGGAGGACGGGCGGCGCGGCGGGTGGCGGGGCGACGGGGGCAGCGGCAACCGGTTCAGGCGCTTCTTCAACCCATACGGCGTTGCGACCAGGAAGCTGGGCGAATTCGGACAGGTCAAGCTCAACCGGCGCAGCAGCAGGCTCCGCCGTTTTTTCAGGTGCAGGTGCAGGTGCAGTCTGGCGGGCTGGGACGGTCAGATCCGCGTCACGCCAGGCAGGCGTGGAAAATGGCATCGCGCCCAACGGATCATCAAGGCTTTTCGTGCCCAGATCGCGCGCTGGGTCAATCGGACGCATGCTGCGCCCAGCGGCCTTGACCAGAGAAATGCCCTCAGACTCGCGGCTTGCGCGGCTGTGGCGATCGGCGGCGAAGGCAAACAGGCCGCCGCCCAACAGAGCTGCGGCAAGAGTGGCAAGGATCGGCTGCGGATCAATGTCCCAGGTGCCAATGACCGTGCCGCGCAAGGCCATCCCGACCAAGGTCGTTGGCAGCACGAACACGGCAAGTCCGCCCAGCAGTGCGCCCCAGATACCAAGCAGCGGCGCGAACGCCCGATGGGCTGCCAGTGGGGGCCGATTGCGCTGCTTTGACCGACCTTGCTGCCTTGCCATCCGAAACTTACCCCGTTGTCGCGGCTGCCAACTTCGCTTCGCCGCTTTCACCAGAGGCTAGCAAGAGATGGTAAACAGAGAGATAATTTCGGGCATTCTCCGCCCAGTCATGGCGGTTTCTGACATGGGCAACAGCGCGGGTCTTCATTGCATCCCACCCGGCCCTGTCATCCAGTAGCCGCGCCAGCGCGGCGGCACAGGCGGCCGGATCGTCGGGCGCAAACAGTGTGCCGGTATCGCCGTCCGTGATCAGTTCGCGGTGCCCGCCTACGGATGACGCGGCAACCAGCCGGCGCTGCGCCATCGCCTCCAGCGGCTTCAATGGCGTGACCAGTTCCGTCAGGCGCTGGCCTTTTCGCGGATAGGCCAGCACATCGACCAGTGAATAATAGCGTTCAACCGCCGTGTGCGGCACACGCCCGGTGAAGATCACCGCCTCAGGCTCGGGCAAGGCAGCAGCGGCTGCGCGCCACGCGGGCTCCATCGGCCCGGCGCCGACCAGCAGCAACCGCGCGTCAGGATGCGACTGGCGCAGCAACGGCATGGCAGCGATCAGATCGTCTACCCCTTCATAGGCGTAGAAGCTGCCAATATAGCCGATCACCGGCGCGCCCGGCATGATGCCAAGCTCGCCCGCCAGTGCATCGTCACGCGGGGGCGGATCGCCGAACAGGCCCAGATCGACACCATTCGGCATGACCCGGATCCGGGTCGCCGGAATGCCGCGCGCGGCCAGATCATTCTTCAAACCATGGCAGATCGTGAACAAGGCGTCCGCGCCCTTTGCTACCCGCGTTTCCAGCGCGCGGGTCAGGCGGTATTTGAGATTGCCCTCGGTGCCGGACAGATTGCCGACGGCGGCATCTTCCCAGAAGGCGCGGATTTCATAGACGAAGGGGATGCCCAGCGCCCGGGCTGCGCGTTCTGCCGCAGCGCCGCCCAAGGCGGGCGAATGGGCATGGATGATATCGGGGCGCCAGTCCTGCGCGAGCGCGTGAATGGCAGCGGTCAGCGCCTCGATCTCGTCCATTTCGCGCAACGGTGCCGGGCCCGCCGGCGTGCCCGGCGTGCGGTAGAAGATCAGGCCATCGGCTTCTTCCTGCGATCCGGTGACCGCCGCTTCCAGATTGTGGCGCTGGCCGGTGATGCCGCGCACCTCCAGCCCGTGCGCTTCCTGCGCTTTCAAGATCGCGCGGGTGCGAAAGGTGTAGCCGCTGTGGAGCGGGAGCGAATGGTCGAGGACATGAAGAATGCGGGTCATTCCGCTTATCTATGCCGGGTGTGCTTAACGCCGCGTCAACTGCCATGCCGTATTGACCATGCCCAAGCACCTGTTTTGCCCTGAAAGCCTGATGTCATGATCGATCACTTCGCGCTCGCCCTTGGACATGGCCTTATGGCCTACGCCATGATGCGGCTGGTGCTGCGTGCCGGGCTGGATGATGATCCGCTGATCGGGGATATCCACGCAGAGATGGACAATAGCCGTCAGGCGATGAGCACCGCAGGACGAAACGCTGCGCGCCGTGCGCGCGCAGACAAAGCTTCCGGCGAGACGCCCGCCGGAACGACCGAACGGTAAGTTCGCGCCCGTGCTCGATCTCTTCTTTCTCGCCTTCATCGGCTATGTGCTGGTGCTCGGCCTGAAGCGCCCGTTCCTGTGGGTGCTGCTGTATGTCTACATCGACATCCTCGCCCCGCAGCGGATCGGTTATTCGATCATCACCACGATGCCACTGTCGATGATCGCTTTTGCCGCGGCGTTCGGCGGGTGGATCGCGCTCGACCGCAAGACCGGTGCGCGTTTTACCATCCGGCAGGGGCTGATGCTGGCGCTGCTGATCTATTGCTGGTGGACCACCGGCCATGCCGACTTCCCCGAGGATGCGCTGACGAAGTGGGACTGGGTGTGGAAGGCGCTATTGTTCGCGCTGTTCCTGCCGCTGACCCTGACCACCCGCGCGCGGATCGAGGGGCTGGCGCTGGTGCTGCTGCTGTCGATTGCGACGATCGTGATCGGGACGGGGATGAAAACCATCCTTGGCGGCGGGGGCTATTCGAACCTCAAATTCTTCGTGAACGACAACAGCGGCATCTACGAAAGCTCGACCCTCGCCACGGTTGCGATCGGTCTGGTGCCGATGTTGTGGTGGTTTGTACGCCATGGCACGATCTTCCGTCCGCATTGGACGGTGACTGCCTTTGCTGTGGCACTGACCTTCGCCTGTTTCCTTGTGCCGATCGGCACCGAAGCGCGCACCGGCCTGCTGTGCATTGCCACGCTGGGCGTGCTGATGCTGCGCTATACCGAGCGGCGGCTGATGTTCATTGCCGGTGCCGGCGTGCTTGGCCTTACGGCCCTGCCCTTCCTGCCGCAGACCTATTACGACCGTATGGCCACCATCGCCCAGCCCGATGGCGACGAAAGCGCATCGACCCGCGTGGCGGTGTGGGAATGGACGCTGGATTACGCCAAATCGAAGCCGCTTGGCGGCGGGTTTGACGCATTCCGCGGCAACAGCTTCACCTACACCATGCCGGTGCGCAAGGTGGACGGGAACACCACGTCGATCGAATACCGGGAAGTGACCGACAAGGCGCGCGCCTATCACTCGTCGATCTTTGAAATGCTCGGCGAACAGGGCTGGCCGGGCTTGATCATGTGGCTGGCACTGCATTTTCTGGGCCTGTGGCAGATGGAGCGTTTGCAGCGGCGGTGGCGCAAGGCCGATACCGAAGCGACGCGCTGGATTTCTCCGCTGGCCGCCGCCTTGCAGATGGGAGCCATCATCTATCTGGTCGGCGCGACCTTCCAGGGGATCGGTTATCAGCCGGTGATGCTGATGCTGGTCGGCCTGCAAATCGGCCTCAACACCTATTGCGGGCGGATCGATTCGGCCCGTACCCTCCTCGCACGGAGCACCGCGCGCATGGCGCGAGGCGCAAACACAACACGCGGTGCCGTAGCGGCATAGTGCGCTGCACGTTCGCAGCGTTGCGCTGCCCCTTGCGATGCGTCATGAAGCCCCCGCAAACGCACGCGCGGCGGGCACGGGATCCCGCCGGCGACACGCAAGGAGGAGCCTCATGAATCCGCAAGAAATCGCCGCCAAGGTCGGTGAACATTTCGCCACCAGCGAATGGGTCGAGATGAGCCAGGAGCGCATCAACCAGTTCGCCGAAGCCACTGGCGATCACCAGTTCATCCATATCAACGAGGAAATGGCCAAGATGACCCCGTTCGGCGGGACCATCGCTCACGGCTTCCTGACGCTGTCGATGATCCCCTACCTCAGCGCGAACAGCGATATGCCGCGCGTCGAGGGGATCAAGATGGCGGTCAACTACGGCGGCAACAAGACCCGCTTCATCGCGCCGGTCCGTTCGGGCAAGCGCATCCGCGGCCACTGGAAGCTGGTCGAAATGGCTGAAAAGCGCCCCGGACAGTGGCAGCAGACGGTCGAGATCACCATCGAGATCGAAGGCGAGGACAAGCCCGCCCTGATCTGCGAATGGATGACGATGTTCTTCGTCTGACCCGCTTATTGCCGCCCCGCAAAAAGCCGGGGCGGCGTCTTATAAATCGACCTCAAGGATACCCCCAACATGGCACGTGACGCCGTTATCGTTTCCACCGCCCGCACCCCGATTGGCCGGGCTTACAAGGGCGCCTTCAACGCCACCCCCGGCGCCACACTCGGCGCGCTCAGTCTTGCCCCTGCAATCGAACGTGCGGGCATCGAAGCTGGCGCGATTGACGACGTGGTGTGGGGCGCGGTGCTCACGCAGGGCACGCAGTCAGGCAACATCGCCCGCGGGGTTGCCCTGCGCGCCGGTTGCCCGGTCGGCGTTTCAGCCCAGACCATCGACCGCCAGTGCTCGTCCGGTCTGATGGCGATTTCGACCGCGGCTAAGCAGATCATCGTAGACAACATGGATATCGTTGTCGGCGGCGGTCAAGATTCGATCTCGATGGTGCAGACGCCGGAAATGCGCGTGTCGCCTGATCGCTCGCTGATCGAGATGCACGCCAATGTCTATATGCCGATGCTGCAAACCGCCGAAACGGTGGCCAAGCGTTACAACATCAGCCGCGATGCGATGGACGAATACGCCTACCAGTCGCAGATGCGCACCGCCGCCGCGCAGGCCGAAGGCCGTCTGGATGCGGAAATCGTTCCCGTCACCACCACCATGAACGTGGTCGACAAGGAGACGAAGGAAGTCAGCCAGCGCGAAATCACCCTGACCAAGGACGAAGGCAACCGCCCTGAAACCACGCTGGAAGGCCTGCAAAGCCTGAACCCGGTGATGGGCCCCGGCATGACCATCACCGCCGGCAACGCCTCGCAGCTGTCGGACGGTTCATCTGCTGCGGTGCTGATGGAAGCCAAACTCGCCGAACAGAAGGGCCTTCAGCCGCTCGGCCGCTATGTCGGCATGGCGGTCGCAGGCACCGAGCCTGACGAGATGGGCATCGGCCCGGTCTTCGCCATCCCCAAGCTGCTCAAGCAGACCGGCCTCAAGATGGACGACATCGGCTTGTGGGAACTGAACGAAGCCTTCGCGGTGCAGGTGCTCTACTGCCGCGACACGCTGGGCATCGATAACGATATCCTCAACGTCAGCGGCGGCTCGATCTCCATCGGCCACCCCTATGGCATGACCGGCGCGCGCTGCACCGGCCACGCGCTGATCGAAGGCAAGCGCCGCGGCGCCAAGTATGTGGTCGTCACCATGTGCGTTGGCGGCGGCATGGGGGCAGCTGGCCTCTTCGAAGTCTTCTAAACGGGAACAATCCTTCCGCGTCGGCGCTAGTCCCGTCTCCACTCAAGGAGATGCACATGGCGACCGACGCGGAGATCCGTTCGAAGTTCTGGAAGGCGCTGAAAAGCGACATGACGATGTTCCTCGGCATGGCCGAGGGTGAGGATGGCCACGCCCGTCCGATGACCGCGCAGCTCGAAGACGAGTTGTATAATGACGGCGAATATAGCGGGCCGCTGTGGTTCTTCACCTCCACCGACAACGCACTTTACCGGCTGGTGCAGCAGGGTGAGCTGGCCGGCACCGCGCCCCGCGCCATGGCGCACTTCGCTTCAAAGGGCCACGATGTGTGGGCCAGCGTGCAGGGCGATCTTTCCACCACCCGCGACCGCGCGACTATCGATCGGCTGTGGAACCGCTTCGTCGCCGCCTGGTACGAAGGCAAGGACGATCCCAAGATCGCCCTTATCCGGCTCGAGCCTGAGAGCGCCGAAATCTGGATCGATGCGTCTTCGACCGTAGCCGGCATCAAGATGCTGATCGGGATCGATCCGAAGAAGGACTACAAGGACAAGGTCGCCGAGGTGCGCCTGTAAGTCAAAAACCGCCGCCCTGCATCAGCAGAGCGGCGGCGTGAGGTTTCAGCGCAAGGAGACCACGTTGTCAGTGGCTTCGCGAATGCGCGTTCCGTTGAACAGGCTCATCATCGGCTCGTCGGTGACGGTGACGACCTGAGCGTTGCCATAGCCGTTGAAGCCGGTCTTCATCGCCGCGCCATAAGCGCCTAGCATCCCGATCTCGATATAGTCGCCTGCCTGAATGTCGGCGGGCAACCGGAACGGCCCCTTCATGTAATCGGCGTCATCGCAGGTCGGCCCGTAGAAGGCGAAGTCTTCCTCGTCCTCGATCAGGTCATCCTCCAGCGCGCGCACCGGGAACCGCCATTCGACGTGGGCCGCATCATACAAGGCGCCGTAAGCGCCGTCGTTGATGTAAAGTTCCTCGCCGCGACGCTTGTTCACCTGCACGATCATCGAGGAATACTCGGCCGACAGCGCACGGCCGGGCTCGCACCACAGTTCGGCGTTATAGGCGATCGGCAGGGCTTCGAAATGCTTGGCGATGATCGCGAAGTAATCTTCCATCGGCGGCGGTTCGAGGCCGGGATAGGCGCTGGGGAAGCCCCCGCCCACGTCGATCATGTCGATCACCACCGATGCTTCGGCAATCGCGGCGCGGGTACGGTCGAGCGCCTGCACGAAGGCAAACGGCGTCATCGCCTGGCTGCCGACATGGAAGCATACGCCCAGCCAATCGCAATGCTGGCGGGCCTCGCGCAGCAGCGCGGGCGCTTCGATCAGATCGCAGCCGAACTTCGATGCCAGCGAAAGCTCCGAATATTCGGACGACACGCGCAGCCGCACGCACAGACGCAAATCGCGCGGTGCCTCCCCCGTTACGGGGTCGGTGCAGGCGTCGATGATCTTCTCCAGCTCCTCAATGGTATCGAGGCTGAAGGTGCGCACGCCATGTTCGAAATAGGCTTCGGCAATCGCCACCGGGGTCTTCACCGGGTGCATGAAACACAGCACGGCATCCGGCAGAATGCCGCGCACCAGCCGCACTTCGGTGATCGAAGCGACATCGTAATGGGTCACGCCGGCATCCCACAGCACCTGAATGAGATCAGGCGCAGGGTTGGCTTTTACCGCGTAGAGCACCTTGCCCGGAAACTTCTCGACGAAGAAACGGGCAGCGCGCCGCGCGGCGTGCGGGCGGTTGAGGATTACAGGTTCGTCCGGCGAAAGGGCGCGAACTACAGCCAGTGCGTCAGGAAAGATGTGCAACTCAAGGGACCCCCAAAACGGTTTTTGAAAAAACCATAAAACGACAAGCTGCCTTGCGGTTTGGAAGTCCCCTTGGGGCAGCGGAAGCGCGCATCTAGGGCTTTGGGGGGGGAATGCAAACGAAAAATGCCCCCTGATGAAGTGAAATAATCCGCCTGGAAAACCTGCGTTAAAGCCGGAGCTGAAACCCTCTGAATAATAGCGGTTTTTGACGTTTTAGAAGCTGATCCCCGGCACCCGGTCAATGGTGCCCCGCTCGTCTGTTTCGAGCCGGTGGAAGTCGGCTTCAGCGAATCCGAGCACGCCTGCAAACAGCACGGCCGGGAAGGATTCGCGCGCCGCGTTGAAACGGGCCGCTGCGGCATTGAGCGCGCGGCGGGCGGCGGCCAGCTTGTCCTCGACATCGGCGAGTTCGCTCTGGAGCGTCTGGAAGTTCGCGCTCGCCTCAAGATCGGGATAGGCCTCACCCAGCGCGAGCAGATTATCGAGCGCGCCGCGAAGCTGCTGTTCGCTGCCCGCTGATTGCGGGCCCGATGCCGCGGCATTGCGCGCCGCGATCACCGCTTCGAAGGTGGCGGATTCGTGTGCGGCATAGCCCTTCACGCTTTCGACCAGGTTGGGGATCAGGTCATGCCGCTGGCGCAGCTGCGCGTCGATATCGGCCACGCCCTGCCGCACACCCTGCCGCAGGCCAACGAGGTTGTTGTAGATGCCAATCACCAGCAGCACGGCGCCCACCGCAATCACGAGGATTGCCGATGTCCAGAACCAACCAAAAATCTCGATCACAAAGCAAACTCCTTGTCTTGTGCCGCCGTCATATCGCATAATTCTTAAGAGAGAGATGTTAGTCACATCGCAATGACGGGCATGACGCGCTTGAATATCAATGGTCTTATGGGCGACGGGCTGCAGGACTGGCTCGCCGGGCAGCAGGCGATGCGCCAGAGCGCAGCGGAGAAAGCCACCTCGCGCTGGGTGCGTAGTGCGGTCATTCTGCTGCCCGTGTTATCGTTTTTGGCGTTCACACCCTTGGAACGCTCGGATTTCTGGGCCGTCGTGATGGTTTGCATTGGCCTCGGGGGGGTCTGGGGTTACCAACCGATTTCCAAGGCCAAGGCGGCAATCAAGTCGGGGATCAACTCTGCCATCGCCGCCAGTTACGGACTGACCTACGCCTTCGATGTCGAACCGGGCGGGGAATTCGCCGCCGCGCGGAAATATGGTCTGGTCCCGGACTTTGACCGGTCGACCTTTGAAGATATCACTGGCACGGCGCGCTGGAGGGGCACGAGTTCAGCCTCTACGAAGCCCACCTCCAGGACCGCACCGGCAAGTCGTGGCGGACAGTGTTCCGCGGGCCGATCATCCGCATGACTTTTGGCCGCAAGTTCCGCTCCACCACCCTGCTCGAACGCGCTGGCAAGCATCGCAAGTGGATGGGCCTTGGCGGGGCGAGCGATCATGTCAGCTTCGAAGGCCACAGGCTCAACCGGGTCGATCAGGTCCACCCCGCCTTTGGTGAAACCTTCGCCCTATATTCCGACGATCA
Source organism: Porphyrobacter sp. (assembly GCA_041639595.1). Lineage (GTDB taxonomy): Bacteria > Pseudomonadota > Alphaproteobacteria > Sphingomonadales > Sphingomonadaceae > Erythrobacter. The sequence goes on along the minus strand of JBEQBX010000012.1, from coordinate 22,301 downwards.
GGTCGAAGCGCGGGTGCTGGTGCACCCGTCCTATGTCGAACACCTGCTGCGTCTGGAAAGCGCCTTCGATGCACGCGAAATGCGGGCGCTGTTCACCGGCGGCGAGGTGATCATCGCCATCGAAGCGGGCAATCTGTTCGAAAGCGGCGGAATGGATGTCAACGCGGACCGCGCCAATGCCGAACGCGCCGCCCGCCAGTTCGGCGCGATGGCGGGATTGGCGCTGGCGATCAACCAGAACGAACGCGGGCGGGTGCTGGAGAGCGAACCGCGGCCGGCGGGCAATCTTTAACTCAACCGGTCGCGGAAATCGGCGTAATCGAACCGCTTGATGCAATCGAGCGCATCGGTTTCGCTGTCCCACATCCAGATCGACGGCAGGGCGACCCCGTTGAAGGTGTTGGTCTTGACCATCGAATAATGCGCCTGATCGAGGAAGGCAAAACGCGCGCCCGGCTCTGCTGGCACAGGCAGACGGTAATCGCCGATCACGTCGCCTGCGAGGCACGAAGGTCCGCCTAGCCGGATCGGGATCATGCTGTCCTCCGCAATCTCGCCCAGCATCGCGGGCCGATAGGGCGCCTCCAGCACATCGGGCATGTGGCAGGTGGCGCTGATATCGGTGATGCCCACGGGCACTTCATTGAACATGGTGTCAAGCAGCGTGCCGACCAGAATGCCCGCATCCAGCGCCACCGCTTCGCCCGGTTCCAGGATAATCTGGCAGCCAGTATCTTCGGCAGCGTCTTTCAGGAACTCCACCAACTCGTCGCGCTGGTAATCGGCGCGGGTGATGTGATGGCCGCCGCCCATGTTGATCCATTTCAATTGCCCGAAAAACGGCTCGATCACGTCGAACACGCGGTCCCAGGTGGCCTTCAGCGGCTCGAAATCCTGTTCGCACAGGTTGTGGAAGTGGATGCCTTCCACGCCCTCAATATGCTCCTCGGTCAGCTGGTCGAGCGGAAAGCCAAGGCGCGATCCGGGGGCGCTGGGGTCATACTTCGCGACTTCGCCAGTGGGAACTTGCGGGTTGATGCGCAGACCAACGCTGACATTTGCCCCGCTTGCGGCAGCATGTTCGAGGATTAGGCGCGCGCGCTCATGCTGGAAGGGCGAATTGAAGATCACGTGGTCCGACAGGCGGCAGATTTCCTCCAGCTCCTCCGGCTTGAAGGCGGCCGAATAGGTGGCGATCTCGCCGTCGTAAAACTCGCTCGCCAGCCGCGCTTCCCACAACCCGCTGGTAGAGACCCCATCGAGATATTCGCCGATGATGGGCGCTGCCGACCACATCGAAAACGCCTTCAGCGCCGCAAACACCTTGATATCCGCGCCGTCCGCAGCTGCCGCATCGCGCACTTCGGCGAGCACGCGGCAATTGCCGCGCAAGCGTGCCGCGTCGACCACGAAAGCGGGGCTATCGACACGTGACAGATCGAAGTGGGCAAAGGCGCCCGGATCACCGGCCTTAGTCTGCATGGGGGTTTGCCTTGATCCTGTTCACTTGATTGGGAGAGAGAAACGCACGACACGCCCGCCGGGCACGTCGGTCACATAGGTATGGCCGTCCGGCCCGATCGCAAGATCATGGCCGAGGCTGGCGTCTTCCCCCGGCAGGCCGATGTCATAGGATGCCTCGATACGGCCGTCGGCAGCATAAACGCGGATGATCGCGCCCTTCCGGTCGGCCCCGTCACGCCCCTCAACCGCGAGCAAACGCCCTGCACCCAAGGGCTTGAGGCTGTAGGTGTGGTTGCCCGCAGGCGAAACGCGGCTTTCAAGCAATTTGCCCGCGTGGTCGTAAACCTGGATGCGCGCGTTCTCCCGGTCGGCGACATAGATGCGCGCGTCGTCCACTGCGACAGCATGGGCAACGGCGAAATCGCCCCAGTCGCGGATGAATGTGCCGTCAGGGGAGAATTCGGCGACGCGCGTGTTCACGTAGCCATCGGCGATCAGCACGCGCTCCCCCAGAAACGCCACATCCGCCGGTCGTCCGAAATGGCCCGCATCCTGACGGGTGACGCCGCGTTCGCCGATGACCAGCTCCTGCACGCCTTCGGGGCTGAAGCGGAACACCTGTTCATGGGCGACATCGGTGATCCACACCTTGCCTTGGCCGTCAATGGAGAGGCCGTGCGGCATGATGAACTGCCCTGCCCCCCACTGCGCCAGCAAGGTGCCGTCCGGCGCAAATTTGAACACGGTGTTTTCGGCAATCGGGTCTTTCGGGAACGGTTCTGCCCACGGCCGTCCGGCGCGGTGAAGCACCCAGACATTGCCATCGGCATCGACGTCAACCGCGCTCGCCTCGCCAAATTTTGTGCCCGCAGGGATGGTCGGCCATCCGCCATCGACGGCGAGCGGCGGCACGTCCTCGCGCGGAGGAGGCGGCGCCGCCGCATCGCAGGCGGCAAGCGCCAGAACCGCGGCCACCGCCCCCCAGCATCGCATCAGAACGAAACCGGCCCGGCCATTTCCTCGACCGTCCACGGCAGGCCGTGCTGGTTGAGCATGTCCATGAAGGGATCGGGATCGAGCTGTTCGATGTTGAACACGCCCTCGCCCTGCCAGTCGCCGCGCACCATCATCGCCGCGCCGATCATCGCCGGAACGCCGGTGGTGTAGCTGACCGCCTGATTGCCGGTCTCTTCATAGGCGGCTTCGTGGCTGCAGATATTCTTGATGTAAAACGTCTTCTCGCCGCTGCCGTCCAAGGCCTCACCGGTCGCGATCACACCGATATTGGTGTTGCCCTTGGTCGTCTCGCCCAGCGTTTCGGGCTTGGGCAGCACCGCGGCGAGGAATTGCAGCGGGATGATATCCTTGCCCTGATATTTCACCGGCTCGATTGAAGTCATGCCAACGTTCTGCAGCACGGTGAGGTGGGTGATGTATTGATCGCCAAAGGTCATCCAGAACCGCGCACGCTCCAGTTCGGGGACGAAGCGGGCGAGGCTTTCCAGCTCCTCGTGATACATCAGGTACATGTTCTTCTGGCCGACAGCTTCGAAGTCGAAAGCCACTTTGTTCGACATGGCGGGGGTTTCCACCCAATCGCCGTTTTCCCAGTGCCGCGCGGGCGCGGTCACTTCGCGGATGTTGATTTCCGGGTTGAAGTTGGTGGCGAAATGCTGGCCGTGATCGCCGCCGTTGCAATCGAGAATGTCGAGCTGGCGGATGGTCTTCAGCTTGTGCTTCTTGAGCCACATGGTGAACACGCTGGTCACGCCCGGATCAAAGCCCGAACCCAGCAGCGCCATCAGGCCGGCATCCTTGTAACGTTCCTGATAGGCCCACTGCCAGTGATACTCGAACTTGGCCTCGTCCTTGGGCTCATAATTCGCCGTGTCGAGGTAATCGACGCCCGCTTCAAGGCAGGCGTCCATGATCGGCAGATCCTGATACGGCAGCGCGAGGTTCACCACCAGGCCAGCACCGGTCTTGCGGATCAGGTTGACCATCGCCGGGACTTCTTCGGCGTCGATTTCATAAGTGGCGACATCGCGCCCGCAGCGTTCCTTGACGCTGGCTGCAATCGCATCGCACTTCGATTTGGTGCGGCTGGCGAGGTGGATTTCCGGGAAGATGTCCGGATTGAACGCCATCTTGTGGACGCAGACCGAACTGACCCCGCCCGCACCGATGACGAGAACAGCTTTGCGTTCGGGGCTGGACTTAGCTGCCGACATGATCAGAACCTTTCGTAATACGAATCTTGCGCTGCGCTTAGAGCATTGCTCCGAAAAGTGGGAACCGGTTTTCGGAAAAAACGAGGCAATGCGGACACGAAATAGTCGAATGCATGAGTGGGGACAAATGATCCAAGCCGATTTCAGAATGCCGACCGCTGACGGCGTGCGCGCCGCGGCCGATGCTGTCGCCGCGATCCTGCCCCCTACCCCGCTGTTGCCGGTGGAAATCGGCGGCGTGCGCGCTTGGGTGAAGGCAGATAACCTGCAACCCATCGGTTCGTTCAAAATCCGCGGGGCGTGGTGGCGGCTTTCCAGTCTTTCGCCGGAAGAACGCGGCGCGGGCGTGGTGGCGGTATCATCGGGGAACCATGCGCAAGGCGTCGCATGGAGCGCGCGGCGGCTGGGTATCCGGGCGACCATCGTGATGCCGCATGATGCGCCGCAGGTGAAGCTGGCGAACACCAAGGCGCTGGGGGCCGAAGTGGTCCTGTATCAGAGACCGGGCGAAGATCGCGACGCGGTGGCGGCGCAGTTGATTGCGGAGCGCGGCGGCACGTTGGTTCACGCTTTCGGCGATCCCTGGGTGATCGAAGGCCAAGGCAGCGCCGCCATCGAAATTGCCGCACAATTGGGCCGCGCGCCCAGTCGCATCATCGCCTGCTGCGGCGGCGGCGGGCTGACAGCCGGGCTGGCGCTGGGCGCTCCTGATAGTGCCATCCATCCGGTTGAACCGGTGGGCTGGGACATGGTCGGTCAGGCGATGGCGTCAGGTGCCATCGTCCACGCCGCACCGGGCGCGCCCAAAACGATTTGCGACGCGCTGCAACCCACAGCGACCAAGCCGATCAACCTCGCCGTGCTGAAAGGCCGCGCCGAACCGGGCGTTGCCGTCACTGATGCGCAAGTGCGTACGGCGCAGCGGTTCGCCTTTGCGCAGCTCCGTCTTGTGGTCGAACCGGGCGGCGCGGCGGCGCTGGCAGCAGCACTGGCTGGCAAGGTGCCGGTGGACGATGGCACCGTCATCATGATCACGGGCGGCAATGCCGATCCGGCGGCGTTTGCAGCGACGATTGCGGGGGACGATTAGCGCCCGCCTGCGTTTCGTGAACGTGGCTGATCTTGGTGACCGTCAAAGCCTGCCAGACCCCGCCCAGCCCCCCTCCAGACCCTGCTTCAAGGCTGGTTCGCGATGTTTCACGTGGAACCAAAGGCAGTCCTGCCCGGGCAGGCGGCCTGTCGCTGGAAAGCCGGCACGGGCCGACTGGATGTGATCAGCTTCACGTGTTGAAAGCAGCGCAATCAACCTGAATTTAACACCCGATCACTTTTGACGCGCTAAAATTCCGGAATGCGCGTATGGGGCGCGTTCGAATACGCGGGATCGCATCGGCACCGCCCTTACCACCTTACAAGCTCCGCGCCGTTTTGCCGCACTTTGTGTGCGCCGCCCGCGAGCCGTTCCACACGAGTTCTCTCCCATGCATTTTCCCGCCCTGCCCGACACCATCGAAACCGCCCTTAAAAGCCGCGGCTACGAAACTGCCACCCCCGTGCAGGCCGAAGTGCTGCGCCCGGAAGCGGAGGGGCGCGACCTGGTTGTTTCGGCGCAGACCGGGTCGGGCAAGACGGTGGCTTTCGGTCTGGCGATGGCTCCTCAATTACTTGATGATGCTGGCAAAATCGGGTTTGTCCAGACGCCCCGGGCGCTGGTCATCACCCCCACGCGCGAACTGGCCTTGCAGGTCAGCCGCGAGCTTGAATGGCTCTATGCCAGCACCGGTGCACGGGTGGCAACCTGCGTGGGCGGCATGAACCCGTCGGCCGAACGCAAGGTGCTGCAATCCGGTCCGGCGATCGTGGTCGGCACCCCCGGCCGGTTGCGCGACCACTTCGAACGCGGCGCGCTGAACCTGTCGCAGCTGGCGGTGGCAGTTCTGGATGAAGCCGACGAAATGCTCGACATGGGCTTCCGCGAGGAACTTGAAGCAATCCTCGATGCCACCCCGGATGGGCGCCGCACGCTGCTGTTCTCGGCCACCATGCCCCGCCCGATCGAGGCGCTGGCCCGCCGTTATCAGCATAATGCGCTGCGCATCGCGACGATCACCGAAGGGCGCGGGCATGGCGACATTGCCTATCAGGCCGTCACCGTCTCCCCGCCCGAAGTCGAGAACGCGGTGGTCAATCTGCTGCGCTTCCACGAGGCGGAAACCGCGATCCTGTTCTGCGCCACGCGCGAGAAAGTGCGCCATCTCCACGCGACCTTGCAGGAGCGCGGCTTTGCGGTTGTCGCGCTGTCGGGCGAGCATTCGCAGCAGGAACGCAACCACGCGCTCCAGGCACTGCGCGATGGCCGTGCACGGGTCTGTGTTGCGACGGACGTTGCGGCCCGCGGGATCGATCTGCCCACGCTGAGCCTTGTCGTGCACGTCGAAATCCCCCGCGATGCGGAAACGTTGCAGCACCGTTCGGGCCGTACGGGGCGCGCCGGTCGCAAGGGCGTTGCCATGCTGATCGTTCCGTTCTCTGCCCGTCGCCGCGTCGAACAGATGCTGGGCCGTGCGCAGATCAACGCTGAATGGCAGGACGTGCCTGACCGCGAAGCAATCGCCGAACGGGATCGCGAACGCCTGCTTGGCAAGCTGCTTGCCCCCACCGATTTCGACGATGCCGACCGCGAGCTCGCCCAGCGCCTGCTGGCCGAGCGGAGCGCGGAGGATATCGCCGCGATGCTCGTCCACGCACACCGCGCCCGCCTGCCCGAACCTGAGGACCTGATCGCAAACACGCCGCAGGCCCGCGCCGATGCTCAGAAGGAACGCCACCGCCCCGGGTTTGAAGACACGGTGTGGTTCCGCATGGATATCGGCCGCAGCCAGAACGCCGATCCGCGCTGGCTGTTGCCGCTGATCTGCCGCCGCGGGCATATCACCCGCAATGAAATCGGCGCGATCCGCATCGGCCAGGCCGAGACATACTTCCAGATCCCGCGCACCATCGCCGACAAATATGCCGCCGCCGCGGCTCGCACAGGTCAGGACGACGGCGAGGAAGAAGCCCTGCTGATCGAGCGTTCCGAAGCCGGCCCGCGCGAAGCCGCTCGCAGCAACCGTCAGCGCCGCCCGTCGCGCAGTTCGGCCGACAATGCCTTTGTGAAGGCCAAGCCGCCGGGCCGCAACTTTGCGAACAAGCCCCACGCTCGGCCCGGCAAGCCCGGCCCGCACAAGCACAAGCGCGGCCCGAAGCAGCCCTGAACACAGTGCCCGGCCGGAACGCGTCTGCGGTTCGGCCGGGTTGGTTTCAGGATGTCCGCTTCTGCGCTCGGACGGCCGCGACAAGTTCCTGAAGAACCACCGGCTTGTGACAGATTGGTGTCATGGCAAACCGTTCAGGCAGGCTTTCGCGGGTGTGTCCGGTCGCGAATATGATTGGCACCGCCCGCGCGGTCAGCAGGTCTGCCAGAGGATAGACCTCCTCCCCTGCAACATTGATGTCCAGCACGGCGGCATCGATGCGGGTTCCGGCATTCGCGCAGCCCATTGCGCTTGCCATATGCCCGAACGGCCCGATCACCGTGGCGCCCGCCCGCTCAAGGTCGAAACACAGGTCATTGGCCAGCAGAAACTCGTCTTCCACCACCAATATCCGGTAACTGTCCAGCGGCAGACCATGCATTTCGCGGCTCCTTACGCCAGCCGTTCCCGTGGCTTGGTCGGCGCTTACCGGACGCTCCGGCGATGCTCCATCTCTTTTGCCAGAACCTGAAGCAATTCGATCGGATCAATAGGCTTGGAGCAGGTTGTGACACCACTGAACGGCGGCGGCAGATTGGATCCCTGACCATGCGCGGTGTGAAAAACGAAGGGGACCTTGCGATCCAGAATGATGCGGGCAGCAGGGAAGACATCATGGCCCTGAAGATCGATATCCAGAATTGCTGCATCGAACAATTCGGTCTGCGCAGCACGAATTGCATCGGTGAGCGACACGATCGGCCCCACGACCTCCGCCCCCGCCTCCTCCAGCGTATCGCGAAGATCGAGCGCCAGAAATGCCTCGTCCTCCACCAGCAGAACTCTGACACCCAGAAGGCCGGACCACTTCGCACCGCGCCCGGACACCTCCGGGCCGGGATTGGCCGGCGGCTTGTCTGCGCGAACACCGCTCTGCGAAGCGTGCATCATCACGGTGTGATCTCGAGTGGCAAAGTAAAGGTGAGATGCAGACCCGTTTCACCCCATTCGGACTGGCGAGTGCCGCTCATCTGCGCGACCGAAGCATCAATCAGGCGTTGACCGAGCCCGCCTTCGCGTATTTTGACCGGATTGCTCACAGGTTCGCAACAATCCTCGACCCAGCGAAGTTCCAGCATGGATGTTTCATCAGCCATTTGCGATGTGGTCCATTCGACGAACAGCTTTCCGTCGGAACATGACAATGCCCCGTGCTTGAAAGCATTGATCGCCAATTCGTACACCGTCAGTGTCAGCGGCGTGATGATCCGCCGCGGGATTGCGATCGGTGGCCCTGACAGCCGGATCTGTTCGCCCACCTTCATCGAAAAAGGTCGCAGGATCGCTGTGAGCAACTCTGCCAGGTCCACAGGCTCTGTCCCTTCGGTTTCCAGACCGATCGTATGGGCAGCAGCCAGCGCATCAATGCGATCAACCGCGCGCTGTGCAAATGGTGCGCTGGCGGGGTCCTGACGCGCAGTCATGCGGATCATGCCCCGGACCACGGCAAACAGGTTCTTGACCCGGTGATTCAATTCTCGGTTCAGGTAGCGAAGCCGGTCTTCATATCCCTTGCGTTCGGTAATATCGCGGGCGGTGCCAGTGAAGACGACCGGGCGCTGGCTATCGTGCACGACCTCGCCTGCCACTTCGATCCAGCGATCCTTGTTACCGCTGCCTGCAAGCCGGAATTCCATCGTCAGACCATGATCCGGTAGCGGCTCACGCACTTGCGCAAGGCTGTCATGCCACGTGATGCGATCGTCGGGGTGAATGGCCTCGATAACGCCCTCCAGCGAAATCGCGCGATCGTCCTCGAAACCGAATAGGCTGGCCGCGATCTTGTCACAGACGATCCTGGCATCTGCCGGGTAGTATTCAAATGTGCCGATCTTGCCCGCAGTCATGGCGCGCATCCGGCGCTCTTCGCTTTCGGCAAGGGCGGCTTCGGTGCGTTTGCGATCCGTCACGTCGGTCGAAAGCGATCCTGTGCCGAACATGACGCCGCTGGAATCGCGCAGTGGGAACTTCACGGAAATCGCGTGGATGACCTCGCCATCGGCACGCACGGCATGCTCTTCGAATTCCATGGCGGCGCCGGTTTCGGCAACGCGGCGGTCATTGATGCTATAGGGTTCCATGTCGCCAAACCGGTCGCGATCAGTGCGGCCGTAAAGGCTGCCTTCGGTTTCGCCGAAGGTATCCAGATAGAACTGGTTGGCCAGAAGGTAGCGACCGTCCAGATCCTTGGCAAAAACATAACTTGCCGAATTGTCGAGAAACGATTTGAGCAGAGCGTAGGTTTGCTCGCCCTCCCGCCGTTCTTCAACCTGCTTTGTGATGTCGAAAACGACACCTGGAAAACGTGCAGCCTTGCCCTGTTCGTCCAGAAAGCAGCGCCCTCGCGCTTTCACCCAGCGAATGTCGCCGGCTATCGTTTGGACCCGGTAATCCTGCGCGTAATCGCCCCCCGCCGCGATGGCCGCCGTGATCGCAGCCTCGACCTGTGGCCGGTCTTCCGGCAAGATAGCGTCCAGAAATCGGGCGATCGGCAGCCCCTGCGCCTCTGAGGATGCCATGCCGAACAGAGCGGCGAAAGGATCATTGACCGTCAGCCGGTCCGCTCCGACATCCCAGTCCCACGATCCCACCCCGCCCGCGACATCAAGCGCGAATTCGAGTTCGGCAGTGCGCTTCCGCAAAGCTTCGATCGCTTCGTAATGATCGGTTACATCGTATGCGTGGCTGATCACGCCGCCGATCTGGCCGTCGCTTCCTCGCCACGGCTGTAGACTGTGACGATACCAGCGGGTGCGCTTCTGGCCGTCGGCGTCCTTGTAGATCGACTTGACTGCCGGTTGCTCGTCCCCCTCGCCCGTCGCAAACACGCGGTCGAAGCGTTCGATATGCTGCGTCCCGACGTGCGGCATGGCTTCACGAATGGAGAGGCCAACCACCCGCCGCCCGCCGAACGCCGCGTCGTGGGGCGCGTGGGCGAAAACAAAGCGATGCTCACCGCCCTCATGAATGGAGATCAACGATGGCGATGTGACCAGCAGAGAAGCAGGATCGAACGAGGCAGGCAGGCTTTGGGCAAGTTGCGACAGCACGTTGTCATCTGTTTTGGTGGGCCCGGATGTCATTTGTGCCTCACAAAACTGTTTTCCGGTCACGAATAGAGGCAGCAACGCACCTGCCGATCAACGTGACGTCCATAAGCGCAAGTCATCGCAAAGAACGCAACTTGAAGCAATGCCATAGCGGCAGACTGCTGGCGTACGAAAATGGCAATTCCGGCTCGATACGATGGGGCCTATCCATTCGTAAAAGCACGAGCACGGGTCTGCATCGTCTGCGTGTCGGTTTCAGATGATGAGCGCCGCTCCTATCGAGGGAACCGCACTCTGCATCGATCGGCGCGGCCGCGAACGACTGGACGCCGAGTGCAGCAATACAGGCTGGCTGCCGCTTCAATGACGCGAATAGCGGCCGCGGGGCATATCTTCCGGGACAAGATCGTCACCTTGGACCTCAAGACGCATCACGCTGAACGCGGGTTCGACAATTTGCTGGGTGTCCACGATCACTGCTTGGAGTCCTTCGCCAAGCGGTGTGATGGAAAGCGTCTCACTCCGTGAAACGGGTTCGGACAAAGCGAGCGTGATCTGCTGGACGGCTGCGCCTTTGCGCACAGGCACGAAGGCCATACCGCCCCGGCGGGTTTTGGCAGTTTCGCGGTGACCATCATCAAACAGGAATGTGGCCTCGACACCGGACAGGCGCATCTCCCGTGCCGGATCGCCGACAATGACACCGACGCCCCGGCGCCATTCGGAATCGGGAATGGGCTTATAGCTCTCCTCTGCTGGAAGCTGGCATTCGGGCGGCACGGCGGGAGAGCCGATATCGGGTTCCGGCAGATTGGCATCGTGGTGCGCCTGCGCCATGTCGGATTGAGCCTTGCCCCAAGCCTCCATCGCTACACTGGCGGCGGCTCGATCATCCTCGGTCGCTGTCGCGCTGGCCGCTTTGGCGAAGATGCGGCCTGCCTCGTGCCGGATGGCCTCGGCAGCGCGCTTGGTCTCGCCTGCCTTGGCAAGTTCCGCATCGGTTACGGGCTTGGGATTTTCGAGATCGTAACTCCACATCGTCGTGGTCATCGCGATGTTCCAAGGGCACCTTGCGACGACCATTCTTTCCAGATCAGCCCTTTCGAACCGGCGCAATTGACGCTCCACATCCGCGTCCCACGGGAACACTTCGTCCGCGCGAAACAAGGGCGCATTGGCCAGCGGGATATCGGTCGCAAGGGTCACGGTTTCGGCAATACGTCCCCAACGGCCCTTGGCCACCTGATCCACCGCCCCATAGCTGATGTACCATTCGAATTGTCCATCGGGCTTCAGCAGCAGTTCCGACCCGGTTTCCATAACCCCCGACAGGTAATAATGCCCGGCCAGCGATGCGTCTGGCGTGCCGACTTCAGTGGGAGGCCCAGATTGGATGCAGCCCATTCGGCGGCGCTCCTCATCAAGTCCACGCTCCAGACCTTCCAGCGCTTCGGGGGCGCCTGCCTCTTCGGCCCCGTCCAGGATCGACCGTGCCTTGTTCAGGTAAGCATTGCCCTGATCCAGCGCCGGGCATGCCTCGTCGCTGCCGACGTCAAAGGCTGCTCGCGCGATATCGCGCTGCATATCCGCCTGAACGAAAAGCCCAAGCACGTTCTGGTGCGCAGGGTTCGACGCCATCAAGGCAGCGAGTTTTCGGTAGGCAGCCAAGTGCCCAATCTTGTCACCGGCTGCCGCTGTCTGCGACACCTCCTCGACAACCTCAGCGAAGCTTTGCACCGGCTCCGCCCCCAGAGGCGCTGCCGCAAATAACGCTGAACAGACTGTTGCATGGACCAAATAGCGGCGCATTGTCATTCGTCTCCTGCTGCGACTTCGGCCTTGGCACTGGTGGTGCGCGCGCCGATATCGTCGCTTCGCCCGTCGTCGCAACTGCTCGGCAGGGGATCGTCGATTTCGCCCAACACGCGCAGCAGGATGTTGATCGGGCCATCGCTGGCCGTGTAGACAGTATCCCCGTTCGGATAGGTATAGCCGCGAAAGAAGCGCGGCGGGTTGGTGCAGGCAATCACCAGATACGGCATGTTGAACAGGTCGTGATCGAGATGGTCAGTCAGGTGGAATGTTTCGCCAAAAGGCCCGCTGCCGAACCGTTCGCGCAGGTCGAAGGCCCCATCAGGGAGGCGGACGGGCAAGCGGAACACGGGCGTGCGCCCCTCGCCATCGGTGCGGCCCTGAAACACCTTTTTCTCGTCCGCCACAAAGGGCAATGCGTAGTCCGTCGTCCTGCTGATCGACAAGGCGTAGTCGGTATCCGGCGCGGGCTTTCCCGTGCGCGGCTGTAGCAACATGAAGCGATAGGCGTAATCGCCGCTGCCGATCACCGCGACGTCAGCCGGAGCCGCACTGCCAAGCCCCAGCGCCTCCCATCGATCGGTGGCGATGTCGCGCTCGGCCACGTGCTCCGGGTCAAAAGCAGCGTCCACAGCATCGAACAGGTGGCAAGACCGGCCGACCGTGATGCGCTCCACCGACAGGACTTCCAGCACATGGGCTTCGCCATCGGCGCGGTAACGGGCGATCACATCAATCTGGATCAGCCCTTTCTGGCCGCGCAACCGGACCAAGGTGTCATCTGCGCCGTCCGCCGCGATCAACCGGTAGCGCGTGCCCCCCAAGTGACAGCGTTCAAGCACGAGGCCATGTTCATCGGTGACCACCATGCCGGTGAAAAAATCCTGCGCATGAGCCGGGGCAGGCAGGATGATCAGCCCGGCGATCAGCGCCAGCGCCCGGAAAACGGCCTGAACCGATTGCCGGCCTCCATTGCCGAACAAAACGTATCTGGCTACAGCGGAGAAATGGATTTTGATCGTCCTTTCAGCGGCTTCAACCGAATACCGCGCTACCACGCGGCGGCCGTTGTTGCCAGCTTCGTTCTTGCCATTGCGCCGCTCAACGCTGCGAATGATGGAAGCGCGCCTGATCCCGGTCCAGCGCAGCCCGCGGCACCCGATGACAGCAAGCGTGACGCCAACGCGATATACTTCGGGCAATTGGCGTTTGTGGGAAGCGACATTGCGCTGCTGGCGCAAGGGTTCGACCATGACGGCAATCCTGTGTTGGATATCGCCTTGCAGCCCGATGCCACCAAACGCCTTGAAGCGGAGACGCTGCGCTTGCTGGACACCGATGTCACCATTTCGTTAGGCTCCACCACGCTGATATCAGCCCGACTGATTGAGCCGATCACGGAAGGGAAACTCAGGCTCAGCGGCCGTTTCAGCGTTACCGAAGTGCTGGCAATGGCAGTGCAGATCAATTGCGCCCTGAACCTGTCGGCTGAACAGTTGGATTCGCCGACCCTTGCACGCAAGCAGCCCTGCGATCCGGACAAGGCGCGATGATCATGAAGCGCGCGCTGTTCCTGTTGGCCTTGTTCGCCATGGCCTGCCAGCCACCTGCTGCGGCGCAGCAGGTGCATACGCCCAAGCCCGGCACGGACGAGCGTACACGCATCCTCGATGCGCTGCGCCCTGGCGAAGCCTAGGCCGCTACTCTTTCATAGAGGGTCACCACACAGGCGCCCCCCAGCCCCAGATTATGCTGGAGCGCATGGCGCACGCCCTCGACCTGCCGCGCTTCGGCGGTGCCGCGCAGCTGGTGGGTCAGCTCATAGCACTGGGCAAGGCCCGTCGCGCCGAGCGGATGACCTTTGGACAGCAGTCCGCCCGAAGGATTGGTCACGATCCGCCCACCATAAGTGTTGTCGCCATCGGCAATGAACCGTGAAGCCTCACCCTCTGCGCACAGGCCCAGCCCCTCGTAGGTGATCAGTTCGTTGTGGGCGAAGCAATCGTGCAGTTCGACCACGCCAATATCCTTGAGGCCAATCCCGGCGACATCATAGACCGCCTGCGCGGCGCGGCGGGTCATGCCGGCGCCGACCAGCGCGATCATGCTGTTGGTGTCGAAGGTTTCGGGCGTGTCGGTAGTCATCGCCTGCGCCGCAATCCTGACCGCCGGATCAAGCCCGTGACGCTTGGCAAAATCGCGCGACACCAGCAGCGCGGCAGCGCCGCCGCAGGTGGGCGGACAGGCCATCGGACGGGTCATGACGCCGGGCCAGATCACTGGCGAGGCAAGCACTTCCTCAGCCGACATTTCGGTGCGGAACACCGACAGCGGGTTCTTCGCCGCATGGCGGCTGGCCTTGGCGCGGATCTTTGCGAAATCCTCGATCGTGCTGCCATATTTTGCCATATGCTCGCGCCCCGCCCCGCCGAAATAGCGCAGCGCCAACGGCAGTTCGACATCGACCAGCGCATCGCAGGCGGTGTCGAAATCGGCGAACGGGCTAGGACGGTCGGCATCGGCGCTGCCGATCGCGCCGGGGTTCATCTGTTCAAACCCCACTGCCAGCACGCATCAGCGATGCGGATCTTGATCTGAGCGTGCCGCGCGTTCCGCCGGTAACATTCGGTGCAGGTGTGATCCACGACTGGGATCTGGGAAGCAGCAGCATTCTTACCCGCGTAAACTACCAGTACCGCGACAAGGCTGCCTTCACCGATGACAACTTCGGCTGGCTGAACGATCTCAGCAACCTCGAAGCCAACATCACCTGGAACACGCCGGTCAGCGGCCTGTCACTGTCGATCTACGGCCGCAACCTCCTCGATCAGGTGCAGGAAGGGGGCGACACGCAGGTGCCGTTCGCCGGGCCGAATTCGACCGGTCAGCGCATTCCGTTCAACGCCCGCCCGACGGCCGGGACATTCTCGCCGCTGATGCGCGGCCGCAACCTCGGGATCGAAGCGCTGTTCGAATTCTGACCATCTGGCGGGGCGCATTGCCGAGGCTTTGCGCCCCCGCCAACGGGCACCTTATCCTGCTGTCAGTTCTGCATGACCAAGACTTGCGCAGGGGCAAGCGTCAGTAGCTTGCAAAGCGGGCCCCATCCATCGGATCAGCGAATACACATCTCGATCCCTGCTTCGCGGATGTTGGGAACTATTCCGGCCTTCCACTATAATGAACGTTGCTTCGGGCCGATGCCTTCTCGACCATCGCCTTCAGGGCACGCGGCGCTGGCCACCGCGGCGCAGGATCTAAACGCCCTAAATAGACGCGGCTCACCGCTCAATTTCGTACGGCACCACGCCTCGGTGCAAGGGGTGCACGGCGATTTTCCGATCGCTCGGAGGATAGGCGCGTTGCTCGCAATCCGGGCGGGGGCAGATCCGGCACGACACACCAATCGGCGTGACGGCGCGTTCCGACACCAAATCGATGCTGTCAGCGTAGATGAATTCGCTCGCGTGCTCGACCTCGCAGCCGAGCGCAACGGCATAGCGCCGCGGGTTACGATCGAACCGCCCTGAAGCCTTTACCAGCCCTTTAGCGATCGAAACATAGCGCACTCCGTCGGGCGTCTCCGCCAACTGGACCTGGATCCGGTCCGGGATCGCCGCAGCCTCGTGCACGATCCACAACGGGCAGGCACCGCCAAACCGTGCGAACTGAAACCGGGTCGCGCTGTGCCGCTTGGTGATATTGCCGGCCATGTCGACCCGGCAGAAGAATATGGGCAACCCCCGCTCGCCTTCGCGCTGCATGGTGGAAAGCCGGTGACAGGTCTGCTCGAAACTCGTCTGGTACAACAGCGTCAGCCGGTCCACATCATGACGAAATTCGCGGGCCGTCTGGCGAAAATGGCCGTAAGGCATAAGCACAGCACCGGCCGCGTAATTCGCTAACCCGATCGTAAGCAGTTCGCGCGCCACATCACTGCGCAACCCCGCTGGTTCAGCAGTGCTGCGAATTGCGTCACTCAATGTCGTAACCGCGACGTGGTAGGCGATCTGGAACCGGATGCTTGCGGTAGGCTGCCCCGAATCGATGCACAGCAGGCCGGCCCCCGCATCGAAGCTTCTCAATGCTTCGGCGGGACGGACCTCGACGGTGATGGCATGCTGCTGCATGAGATGTCTGCACAAGGCTTCAGTGGTCGGGACGGTGTCCTGCCCAGCTATCGCGCCGGCAAGTTGTTCCGCTGCGCGGTCGATCAGATCAATGTAGTTGTTCGACAGATGGAACCAGTCTCGCACCGCTTCCCAGGGTAATCGCGAGCCTTCGTCGGTATCAACCGTGAGCGCCTCATCGACCATTTCAAGGCGCTGGTTCGCGCGCCGGAATGCACCGTGCAGTTCGACAAAGCGGCGCGCAAACGCCGGCTGCTGTTCAGCCAGGC
The DNA here is from genome assembly GCA_041639595.1 of Porphyrobacter sp. Classification (GTDB taxonomy): domain Bacteria; phylum Pseudomonadota; class Alphaproteobacteria; order Sphingomonadales; family Sphingomonadaceae; genus Erythrobacter. The sequence goes on along the minus strand of JBEQBX010000012.1, from coordinate 6,049 downwards.
GCGCGGCGACGTCCGGCGCGAGCGGGGAAGCGAAGATCGGATCGCACACAGCCTCGCGCAGCAATACCGACAGCTGATCGGTATCTTCACCGGGAAAGTCCTGCCATTCCAGAGGGAACAGCCTCGCCAGTCGCTCGATCAGACGCGGTGTGAGCGGACGGTCGTCATGCTCCAATTGGCTCAGATAGGAGGGACTGATCCCCACCAGACGGGCAAGATCAGCCTGCATCAAAGCGCGGCGCCCACGCAATGTGCGCAACTGCTCGCCAGCAAAAATGCGATGCCGCTTGGCCATTGTTATACTCTACTTTGCAAAGTTCAGATTTGCAAATTTGCAAATTAACATTGGACTATAGCTAACACCGGCGCAAAGCAGACGGCCTCAAGCGCGTAAACGTTCCTGTTCGATTGCAGGCTCACTCAATCGATCGAGTTCGACGGCGAATGCCCACTGGCTCAGGGGAGATTGTGATTGGCCACTAACGTTCAGGAACTTCGCTGGCCGGATCGGTCCGTTCCACAGGATGATTGGGTCCAGAAAGTCGGCATCCGCCATAGGCGCGACATTCTGGGCGCTGCCATCGCGCTGGAACGGGCGATTCACATGCATTCGTTACGCATTATGATTTGGCACGATCTTGCCTCATTGGAGCCCATGGTCGGCGCTGACGGACAGGATCTGAACGCGACTGCCTTTGGCTGGTCGGAGCAGGAAATGTCCCCATGGCAGAACCTGGACAAAGCGCTGCGATCGCCCTTACTGCGCGCCGCCCGGCTGGCCGATGAACCGTTCCATATCGACAGGAGCGGGTTTCATGCCGATGCCAATAGCTCCGCTCTTGATCAGATAATCTGTGACCATCTGGCCGAACCGTCGCAGTTCAGCGCGGCTATTGTCATCCCTGTGCGGCTACCGTTCGGACAGCTTGGGGCCGCCATTCTGGTCAGCACCGACCCGCACAAGCCCCAGCTTGCAGCGGAATTCGTCCGCTCCGCCAAGACGCTGGCTCCGGCAGTAAAGCGATTCGTAACCAATTACGTCGCCGTCACCCGGGACGATCGTTACCTGCCTTGCGACGCGTCACTCACGGGCCGCGAAATCGAATGTCTGAGCTGGGTCGCTCACGGCAAAACCGACTATGAAATCAGCGTTATACTTGGATGCAGCCATGCCGGCGTGCGTTATCACGTGACCCGCGCTTGTGCGAAACTCGGCGCGGTGAACAGGTCGCAATCGGTTTTCCGGGCATGCCAACTCGGGTATATCGGGGTGCAATCAGTGAAGATACGCAGCGCCTCCACCACCTGAGTTGCGCAGCCCTGCACCTTGGCCGATTTACTCGATGTTACTGAACGCCGCGCGAGGGGCTCGCCCTCGAGCTTACTGGCACCTTCGCCGGCATGCCAAGGCGATGGTGACCGAACCGCCGGCGCCTTCACGCAGGTCCTCACGTATCTCGGCATCGCCGGCGAACGTTCTCGCCTGACCGTCTCGGGGCCGACACCAATCAGCCCGAAGGCTCAGCACTGTGAGATCGGTCGTCTCCCATCCGCAGACTTTCCGTCCCGTTACTGACCTGACGTCGTCAGACTTTTCCCAAGAGGTCCGTGAAGACGGCAGGCACCGCGCCCCCCTAAAAACCGCCATACTTCGCCGTCAGCTTGTAGAACATTCCAAGGCTCAATTCGTGCTTGGGAGCAAACTTCAGCAGCCGGAATTTCAGCCTTCTGCTTCTTGATCATGCCAACATCTGGTCGTCGGCAAACGATCCTTCCTCATCCATCTGCCCCTCGAGTGAGGCAGACTATACATCAGACCGAAGGAGCAATCGTTGGCCGGTCAGGTTATGGCGAGCATCGAGAGCCTGCTGCCGCCCCTGAGCGTTGGAGGCGAGCGCGACGAACGGCGTTATGACGGTGAAAGATTATGCCGCGCAGCCTAGACCCGCTACAGGGCCAAAGAAAAGGGCCGGAAGGCGACGTCGCGCCCCGGCCCTTTTCGAAACTTTGTAGGAGCGCCTACGCGTCTTCGAATTCTTCTTCCGACTGCACCGGGCCGGAATCCTGACCCTTAGCAGCTTCATCGCGATCAACGAATTCGATGATCGCCATCTGGACGGCGTCGCCAGCGCGAACGCCTGCGCGCAGCACGCGAACATAACCGCCTTCGCGGTCGGCATAACGCTCAGCCAGCACTTCGAACAGCTTCTTGAGCTGCGCTTCGTCACCCAGGCGAGCCATCGCCAGACGACGGTTAGAAAGACCGCCACGCTTCGCCAGCGTGATCAGCTTCTCGACATAGGGGCGCAGTTCCTTCGCCTTGGGCAGAGTAGTCTTGATCTGCTCGTGCTTGATCAGCGCGGCAGCCATGTTGCGGAACAGGGCGTTGCGGTGACCCGTTTTGCGGCCCAACTTGCGGCCCGACATACCATGACGCATTGTATCATTCCTTCGTTCGAAAAGGGGCCGTCTCAGGTACCCCAATGCCGGTGGCTGTCACGGGCCGCCACCATCTCACCCAATGTACAAGCCCCTGCTTGCGCAGGGGCTTGCGAATTCATCAACCGAGAAGTTCCTGTTCGAGCTTCTTGGCCATCTCTTCAATGTTTTCCGGCGGCCAGCCAGGGATGTCCATGCCAAGGCGCAGGCCCATGCTGGACAGCACTTCCTTGATCTCGTTCAAGGACTTGCGGCCGAAGTTCGGCGTGCGCAACATCTCGGCTTCGGTCTTCTGGACCAGATCGCCGATGTAGATGATGTTGTCGTTCTTGAGGCAGTTGGCCGAACGCACCGAAAGCTCCAGCTCGTCGACCTTCTTGAGCAGGTAGCGGTTGAGCTGGTTGGCATCGCTTTCTTCCGGCTGCACGGCATGGCCAATCATCTGGCCGACCGGCTGCGGAATGCCGTCCTCAAAGTGGACGAACAGTGTCAGCTGATCCTGAAGGATGCGAGCGGCATAGGCCACCGCGTCTTCCGGGGTAACGGTGCCATCGGTTTCGACCGTCAGCGAAAGCTTGTCGTAGTCAAGCTCCTGTCCGACGCGGGCGTTTTCGACCTTGTAGCTCACCTGACGCACTGGCGAATAAAGCGAATCCACCGGGATGAGGCCAATCGGCGCATCAACCGGACGGTTCTGCACGGCGGGCGAATAGCCCTTCCCGGTGTCAGCGGTCAGCTCCATGTTGAGCGTCGCGCCTTCATCGAGCTGGCAGATCACCAGATCCTTGTTCATGACCTCGATATCGCCGGTGACAGCAATGTCGCCAGCCTTGACCGCGCCCGGGCCGGTGGCCGAAAGCTGAAGCCGCTTGGGGCCTTCGCCCTCCATCTTCAGCGCGATCTGCTTGACGTTCAGAACGATGTCTGTGACATCCTCACGAACGCCGGCCAGCGACGAAAACTCGTGCAGCACGTTCTCGATCTTGATCGAGGTAATCGCCGCGCCCTGAAGGCTCGACAGCAGAACCCGGCGCAGTGCATTGCCGAGCGTCAAGCCGAAGCCACGCTCGAGCGGCTCGGCTACGAAGGTCACCTTGCGCTGACGATCGCCGCCATCCTTGATTTCAAGGGAGTTGGGTTTCTTGAGTTCCTGCCAGTTCTTGGTGTTGACGGACATGGATTTCCCCTAATTCGCCTTTTGGGCGGTTCAAACTTGGGCGGGCCGGATGCGCAAGAGCAGTTCGGCATCAGACCCGATCGGGCAGCGGAGGCGTATCGCTCCCCCGCCATCCCGGCGGATCAGACGCGGCGACGCTTGGAGGGACGAACCCCGTTGTGCGGGATCGGGGTCACGTCGCGGATCGAGGTAATGTTGAAACCGACAGCCGCAAGACCGCGCAGCGCGCTTTCGCGGCCCGAACCCGGACCCTTCACTTCAACTTCAAGCGTGCGCACGCCGTGTTCGGCAGCCTTCTTGCCCGCATCGTCGGCAGCAACCTGCGCAGCGTAGGGGGTCGACTTGCGGCTACCCTTGAAGCCCATCGCGCCAGCGCTGGACCAGCTGATAGCATTGCCCTGCGCATCGGTGATGGTAATCATCGTGTTGTTGAAGCTGGCGTTGATGTGAGCAACGCCGCTGGTGATGTTTTTCTTGTCACGGCGCCGAATACGGCCTGGTTCGCGTGCCATTATGTGTGTCCTCTAGCTCGTCAGAAGGAAAAAGCGTGCAAAGGGGTTACCCCGCTCGCTTACTTCTTCTTGCCCGCGATGGGCTTGGCCTTACCCTTGCGGGTGCGGGCATTGGTATGGGTGCGCTGGCCACGAACGGGCAGACCGCTACGATGGCGCAAGCCGCGATAGGCGCGCAGATCCATCAGGCGCTTGATGTTCATTGCGGTATTACGACGCAGGTCGCCTTCCACGGTGAAATCCGCATCAATGGTTTCGCGGATCCGCAGAACTTCCTCGTCCGAGAGATCCTGCACACGCGCAGAATGCGCAATACCCAGCTTGTCAGCAATCTGGACAGCGGTGGTACGACCGATACCGTGAATATAGGTCAGCGCGATGATAACGCGCTTGTTGGTGGGGATATTGACCCCGGCAATACGAGCCACTTATTTCTCCATGCTCCACGGGGACTTACGACCTTGGCAGGCCACCCCATCTCAACGCTTATCCATTCTTGTGCCCGCCTGCCGCAGCGACCGAGACATGAGCCCGATCATAAACAGCAAAAAGTCCGGTCGGCACGCGCAAAGGCGATGCCTTCCAAACTTTCTTCGAACATGTCGAATGAGCCGCGCGCATAGGATGATTCGCCCGAGGCGTCAACTGCAAGCCACAGTGCCTCAAACATAACCCGAAGCGAGCAGACTTGGGTTAACGCGGCGACTGAGCGCCGAAGTCGCCAAACGAGTCTCTAACCGACGGAACATTAAGCGCCGGCTTTGCCACAACCTTCAGTCCTGTGGCGGCAGGGGGTTGCGCGGGCGGAGGCGGCAAGGCGGGCGCGGCATTTGCATCACCCTTCCCGCTGTCGACCGCAGGATTGTCAGCGCGCATCGGGTCAACGGACGGAGGTTCGCCCACGATCCCCAACGGCTCGGCAAGGGCGGCCAATTGCGCGCCCATCACCGCGTCGACCGCCTTTGATATCACCGGCAGCTCGTAACGCATCGGGCCGCCGACATTATACTCCCAAACGATCCGCGTCCCCTCATCAACCGTGGTGATCGCTATTGTCAGCACGCCCGTCACGGGCTCGCTTTGAAGAGGGCCAAGACTGCCCACCATCCTCAGCGCAGCCTCGGGATAAGCCTGCACCACCCGCATGTGCTCAACGCTGCCTTGCAAGGTGAAGCCTGTCGGCACGTCGGCTTCCGGAATGGTTTCGCAGAAGCAACCACCGGCCTGCGGCATCAGCGTGAGGTTCTTGGAATCGCCCGACCAGGTATGCTCCGAACGCCACCACGTTGCAGGCGCAATCAATGCAAGCCACACGTCCTTGGGACTTCCCTTGACCACAACCTCATGGCGCGAGACGAAGCTGGTGTCTGTGGAACGCGTTACCTCAGCCGCAGCGGGTACGCCAAACGAAAGAGAGCTGGCACCTAACGCTGCCGCACAGGCTTTGATGGATAACTTCACGCCGCTCCCTCCCCACGATTTCAGCCGAAACGAGCCGAAACGCAGACCACTGAAGATGGCACGCCTGCGCGGATCACCTCTTGAGAATTGCGTCGACTTGGCCAGCAACTGTGTCGATCGGGGCCATGCCGTCAACCCTCGTGACGATTCCGCGGGCTTCGTAACCGGGCAGGATCGGCGCAGTCTTCGCACGATATTCCTGCATCCTCATCCGGACGGTTTCCTCATTATCGTCCGGCCGGCGCTTGAACTCGGTACTGCCGCAGGCGTCGCACACGCCATCCTTCGACGGCGGGTTTGCCGTGTCATGATAGAGCGCACCGCAATTGCCGCAGGAGAACCGTCCGGTGATCCGCTCCACCAGCGCATCCTCGTTGACTTCCAGTTCGATCACATGGTCGAGCACGCGGCCATTCTTGGCCAGAATTGCATCGAGGGCATCCGCCTGAGCCGCGGTGCG
>JBEQBX010000011.1:0-46638 GCA_041639595.1 Porphyrobacter sp. | reverse complement strand
GATGGCAGAACCGCCGAAGCATGGTTGGCAGAACTGCAGCATCAAACCGGCAAACTTGATGTTGTCGCCTATGCCCGCTTGATCGCTGCCGGTTACGGGATCGGCCAGCAGAGCATCGCAGAAGCCGGACGTCGCAAACTGGGCGTCGATACCCGCTACCGCTTCAATGACCGTGTTTCGGCCACTGGCACGCTGTTGCAGGACGTCAGCCTGACCGATGCGACGCAGCGGCGCGGCGGGGAGGCTGAACTGGCATGGCGCTCACCCGACACCGAGGCGCGGGTAGGGGTGGCACATTTCGATGACCGGCTGGCCAACGGTGACCGCGGCGCGTCCACGCTGCTTCAGACAGCTGGTGCGCAAAGGTTCTTTGACAACAGCCTGGAAGTGAGCGCGGATTCCAGCTTCGCGCTGGGGACAGCGGGTTCGGTCGACCTTCCGGCGCGCCACCAGCTCGGCCTGCGCTATTCCGTTACCCGCGATGTGCGCGTCACCGGCATCTATGAAATCGCAACCGGCGCCGCAATCGAGGCCCGCACGTTCCGTGCCGAACTTGAAGTAACCCCCTGGCAGGGCGGGCGGATCACCAGCAACTTGGGGCAGGTTTCACAGAACACGGCAAAAGGAAGGCCGCTGGCAGGTTTCGGTCTGGCACAGACCCTTGCTGTGTCTCCGTCGATCACGTTTGGAGCGACAATCGATGGTAACCGTGTCTTGGGTGAAGCGCCGCCAACCGAAAGGGTAATCAACCCGGCCCAGCCCAGTGCCAACGGCGGCCCGCTGGGTGTTGATCGCACGCTCTTTGAGGACTTCACTGCCGTCACTTTGAATGGCGCGTGGCGCAGCGGGCATTGGACCGCCAATGGCCGCGCTGAATATCGCGACGGCCAGCTTGGCGACCGCACGGGCGCGTCGCTGGCGGTGATCCGCCAGATCGGGGAAGGCCGGGCCGTCGGCAGCAATTTTGTGTGGACCCGCGGTACCGCGCCCGGCGGGGCATCGAGTGAAATCATCGATGCCGGGATCACCATCGCCCATCGCCCTGACGGATCTGAATTCGCGCTGCTGGCGCGGATCGAATATCGAAGTGATGCCGTCACCGGCGCCGTTGCCGGCGAGCTTGGCCCAGCGGGGCGCACCGCGCTGACGGTGACCGGCGATGCGCTGTCACAGCGGTTGGTGGGCAGTGTCTCGGCCAATTGGTCACCGCGGAGGACGGACGGCACCGGACAACTGAGCGAGATTGGCCTGTTTGTGGGCACGCGCTACAGCTTTGATCGTGCCGAGAGCTTCGATCTTGCCGGGTTTACCGCGCTTGCCGGGCTCGACCTGCGGCTGGGTCTGAGCGAACGGATCGATTTCGGCGGCAGCGCCAACATTCGTGCCAATGTCACCGATGGCAGCTATAGCTATGCCGTCGGCCCGCAGGCGACCTTCGCCGTCGCCGAGGGCACATTGCTTAGCCTCGGCTACAATGTTGCTGGCTTCCGCGACCCTGATTTCAGCGTCGACCGTCCGCTTGACCAAGGCGTGTTCGCTGCAATCCGGTTCAAGTTCGATGCAGATATCTTTGGCAGCAACCGCCGGCCTGATCAGCCGGACACCCGTGAATACACGCAGTAGTCGATTAGCCATGAACATGGACCTCCTGAGGCACAAGGCAGGGCGATGGACCTCGGCCAGAAAGGTTTTCACATCCCGCAAATGCCGGGTGCAGCTTGAACGAGACACGATGCGGCCAATGCAAACCTTGATGCTTCGCCTTGTTAGACTGCTGCTGCTTGCCTGCGCCGGTTCGATGCTGGCTGATCCGGCGACGGCGCAATCTACACGTGGCTTTGGCATTACGACCAGCGCGGCCATCAACAATGCCACGCCTTGTACGACCCCGATCATTCAGACTTTCACGGTGACCAGCAACTTCATTGTTGGCGACGTCGATCTTGGCTTCTTCGCCACCCACACGTGGCGGGGCGATATTCGCGTTGCGCTGCGGTCGCCCGCTGGCACACGGCAACAGCTTGTGGATGGAGAAATAGACCTCACCAGCGGTGATAATCTCAACGTGCGATTGAACGACGGTGGCAGCCAATTGGTGAACTCCGACGACCCGCTTGCCAACCATTCCGCTGCGGCCACACCGCCCTACCAACACAACTTCATTCCCAATGCGCCATTGTCGGTCTTCAACGGTCAAACCAGCGCGGGCACCTGGGTACTGGAAGTCTGCGATATCTTCCCCGGCGTGGACGACGGAACCTTTATCCGATCCGATCTTTATTTAACGCCCCAGACCAGCAGCAGCGGCACCGGGGCCACATTTGTGGTCGCCAACACCAATGATAGCGGGCAGCGTTCCTTGCGGCAGGCGATTATCGACGCCAATTCAGCTACGGCGGAGGCGGACACGATCGCTTTTGCCATCGCCGGCGCAGGGCCGCATACCATCGCCCTGTCCGGCCCATTGCCGCCAATGCTGGGCGCGGGCGACACCATCGATGGCACCACCCAGCCCGGCACTTCATGCGGAAATTTATGGGCGGGCACACCGCCCAGCATACGCGTGCACCTGACCTCCGGAGCGACCGGTACCGGTCTGCACCTCGAAGCGGCCAATCTGACCGTACGCGGGCTGGCGATCACCGGTTTCAGCCCCAAGGTCTATATCCATCCCTTGGCGAGCAACGCGAATATCCAATGCAATTACATCGGCCTTTTGCCTGATGGCACGCGCGGGGTGGGCAGCAGTTGGGGCGTGATCGTGGATGGAGCAGGGACTGCGGTTGGCGGCCTTAACCCCGGCGAGGGCAATGTCATCTCCGGCAACGAAGCAGGCGTTGTCACCGGTAATGGCAGCACCAACACTGCGGTCCGCGGCAACTTCATTGGAACGGATCCAACTGGTATGTTGGCAAGGCCAAACACGTTGCGGGCGATAAACAACTCTAACGGGCCAGCCACATGGCGCGACATCACCCGCAACCTCATCTCCGGGAACGGTGGACCGGGCGGGATCATGCTGGACGCCGACGATCGTGTCACCGCTTCTGACGGGCGAATCCGGATCCAGGGCAATATCATCGGTTTCAATCGCACCCAGACGGCACTGCTGCGCAATACGGGCGATGGAATCCTGTTTGAGCCCGGAAGCATATCCGGAGTGACGATCGGAGGCACAGCGGCAGACCAGCGCAATTTCATCGCCAGTGATGGCGATGGGATCGAGCTGCAATCGGTGAATAGCGTGGCGATCTATGGCAACACTATCGCGCTATCAGGTGGACGCGGCGTTCTGCTTAATAATGCCAGCGTCGTCGACATCGGCGGTTCGAGTACCGGGCAAGGCAATATAATCGGCGGCAACGGGTCGGAAGGCGTCTACCTCACGAATTCTACGTCCCGAGTTGTAATCTATGGGAACCTGATCCAGCCGATCACCATGCTGGGCAGCACGGTCGCCAATGGTGGCAGCGGCGTCTGGCTCGATCGGACCAGCACGGTCTGGATTGGCACGGGCACGGCTGTTGGGCGAAATGTCATCGGCGGAAACGGGCGCCGGGCGATCCAGATAACCGGCACCAATTCCGCTATCACAATCAGAGGCAATTACATCGGTACCGACGCCAGCGGCAATGTTGCGGTCGGCAATGGTCAGGCCATGGATTTGTGGACGCGGGACGCGGTTGCATTCAGCACCGGCAATTTCACCGACATAAATGTCTTCAACAATGTGCTGGGAGGACACGCAGGCGCCTTGATCGAATTTTGGGACAGCACGGCCAGCAATGTCACCATTCAGGGCAATAGCCTGGGTGTCGGGGCGGGCGGCGCTTCGATCATGCCTGCTGACGGGGTTGAACCGATCATCTTCATTGCCGGACCAACGCGCAGTTATTCAAACATGCTGATCGGTGGTTCTGCACCGGGACAAGGCAATATCATTGCCAACAGTGCCAATTCCGGGATCCGGATGGAGTCTACGGGCAGCAACATTCAGATTGTCGGCAACACCATCCGCAACAACGCATCCTTCGGGGTGACCATCTTCAATAACACCCGCGCCGCAATCATAAGCAATCGCATCTTCGCAAATGGACTGTTGGGCATCGACCTTGACGAAAATGGTGTGACCGCGAACGATGCGGGTGACGGAGACGCCGGCTCCAATGACTTGCTGAACTTCCCGCAAGGCGTTTCGGCATGGGTCATCAGCGGCAACCAGCTGCGTTACAATTTCACGCTTGATGCACCTGCGGCAGCAAACGGATACCGCATCGAATTTTTCGCCAACAGTGCCGCGGACGCCAGCGGCTTTGGGGAGGGAGAGCGATATCTTGGCCATGTCGACATTGCCCACGCAGGGGGCGCGCAAAGCTACAGCGGCACGATCACCAGCCTTGTGCCGGTGGCGATCGGCGACATCATTTCGGCCACCGCGACGCGGCGCACGGCAGGCGGAACATGGGATACAACCTCGGAATTTTCGGCCGTCGTGACGGCACAGGGCGTGGCCTTGCTGACGGTGGCGACAATGTCGGACGTGTTCGATCCTTCGCCGGGCGAGCCCTATGCCACCCCCGGCAAAGATTTGCTGCTGACAACCACCGTCCGCAATGACGGCAGCGGGCGCACGGATGCCGATTCAATCTTCGCGCTTGTGTCGATCAACCCGGCAAACGACTTCCTTAACGCAGCCACCACGGCATTGAGCGGTGTTGTCGGCTTTAGCAGCGCCAGCGCGGAGCTGACCTTCAACCCTGCCAATGACCTGCGCTTTTCAAACTCGGCCCAACCGCCTGTGAATTTTGGGCAATGCACCTATGTGCCGGCGGCTGGCTATGATCCGCAGGTGCGCCATGTGTGCCTCAATCCCAAGGGTCGTCTGCCGGCGGGGGCGCCGCAGGGCGAATTCACCGTGCGGGTCCGCGTCCGGGTACGATAGGCCCGGCTTCTACGCCGCTTTGTTCGCCTTCGCCGACTTCTTGACGATCCCCGAAAGCCCCTTGGTCAGCTGGAACAATCCGTTCAACCGGCTTTGCGGATCGTTCCACGCGCGGTTGATGACCAGCTTCATGTCCGGGCGCAGCTTGGCGGTTTCCTTGCCACCTTCGTTCAGACGTTCGACATAGGCGATCAAGCCCGCCGGATCGGGAAAATCGTCATTGTGGAAGGTTACGAGCGTGGCCTGCGGGCCGACATCCATCTTGGCGATGCAGGCATTGATCGCCTGATGCTTGATCTCGATCAGGCGGATGAGGTTCTTCGTCGGCTGCGGCAGATCGCCGAAGCGGTCGATCATTTCAGCGGCGAGGCTTTCGATCTCGTGCTGTCCGTCCGCCTGGTTGAGGCGGCGGTAAAGCGCCATGCGCACCGCCAGATCGGGGACGTAATCCTCCGGAATCATGATTGGCGCATCGACGGTGATCTGCGGGCTGACCTTATCGCGCGGCCGCTCCAGACCCATTTCGCCCGCCTTGGCTGCCAGGATCGCTTCTTCGAGCATCGCCTGATACAGTTCAAACCCGACCTCGCGGATATGGCCTGACTGCTCATCGCCCAGCAGATTGCCGGCGCCGCGAATGTCGAGATCGTGGCTGGCAAGCTGGAACCCTGCGCCAAGGCTGTCCAGATCGCCCAGCACCTTGAGCCGCTTCTGCGCGATTTCGGACAAAGCCACGCCCGATTCATGCGTCAGATAGGCATAGGCGCGCAGCTTTGCCCGGCCCACTCGTCCGCGCAGCTGGTAAAGCTGGGCAAGGCCGAAACGGTCGGCCCGGTGGATGATCATCGTATTGGCGCTGGGAATGTCGAGCCCGCTTTCAACGATGGTGGTCGAAAGCAGCACGTCATATTTGCGGTCATAGAATGCGCCCATGCGGTCTTCGACCTCGCTCGGGCTCATCTGGCCGTGGGCAGAGACGGATTTTACCTCGGGCACGTTGGCACGCAGCCATTCCTCGACATCGGCCATGTCGGAAATGCGGGGCACGACGATGAAGCTCTGCCCGCCGCGGTGGTGTTCGCGCAGCAGCGCCTCGCGCATCACCATGTCATCCCATTCCATTACGTAAGTGCGCACCGCAAGCCGGTCGACCGGAGGGGTCTGGATGGTGGAAAGTTCGCGAAGGCCGCTCATCGCCATCTGCAACGTGCGTGGGATCGGTGTGGCGGTAAGCGTCAGCACGTGAACGTCGGCGCGTAGCTGCTTCAGCTTTTCCTTATGGGTGACGCCGAACCGCTGTTCCTCGTCAACGATCACAAGGCCGAGGTTTCTGAATTGCGTTGATTTTGAGAGTATCGCGTGGGTGCCGACCACCAGGTCGATGTCACCGCTTTCCAACCCCTCGCGTGTTTCCGCGGCTTCCTTTGAGGTCACGAGGCGCGAAAGCCGACCGACCTTGAGCGGGAAGCCTGCAAACCGGTCGGCAAAGTTCTGATAGTGTTGCCGTGCGAGCAGGGTGGTTGGGGCGACAATCGCCACCTGCTGACCGTTCATGGCAGCCACGAAAGCTGCGCGTAAAGCGACCTCGGTCTTGCCGAAGCCGACATCGCCGCACACCAGCCGGTCCATCGGGCGTCCGCTTTCCAGATCGCCCAGCACATCGGCGATGGCGCGTTCCTGGTCCTCGGTTTCCGACCAGGGGAAGCGATCGGTGAACTGGCCGAGCGTCTGCGGATCGGCGGGCAGGGCAGGGGCCTGCCGCAATGCGCGGGCTGCGGCGACCTGCATCAACTCGCCAGCGATGGCGGTGATGCGTTCCTTGAGCTTGGCGCGGCGACGCTGCCATGCTTCGCCGCCCAGCCTGTCGAGGGCGACGGCCTGTTCGGATGATCCGTAGCGGGTGAGGACGTCGATATTCTCGACCGGGATGAACAGCTTGTCGCCGCCTGAATATTCCAGTGCGACGCAATCGTGCTGGCTCTTGCCGACGGGAATTGCTTCCAGCCCCAGATACCTGCCGATCCCGTGTTCCACATGGACAACCAGATCGCCCTGCGAAAGCGCCTGAAGTTCGGCAAGGAAGGCATCGGCGTCCTTGCGCTTCTTCTTGCGCCGGACCAACCGGTCGCCAAGAATGTCGGCCTCGGTCAGGATTTCGACAGTGTCGCTGGCAAACCCGGTTTCCAGGGGCAGGACAACCACTGCCGTCTTCGACTTCGCAGCCAGACCCAGCGCCTGTTGCCAGCTTTCCGCCAGCGCGGTGGGGGCGCCCGCTTCCTCGAGAATCGCCGCGATCCGCCGCGCGCTGCCGTTCGAATAGGCCGCTACCAGCGATTTGCGCGCGGATTTGGCCACCGGCTTCAGGTGCGCGGCGGCGGCTTCGTATACATTTTCCCCGCGTCCGCGTTCAGGCGCAAAGTCGCGACCTGACCTGAACCCGAAATCGAGCACCCCTGCGCTTTCCTCGGCAGCAAACCCGCTGGCGCGGTGCGCGGGCATGGCGGCCAGCGCAGCATCGAATTCGGCCCGGGACAGGTACAGCGCATCGGGCTTGAGCGGGCGATAGGAACCCTTCTTGTCGCCCGCGATCCGGCCGCGTTGATCGTAATAATCGGAAATGTCGGTCAGGCGTTCTTCGGCCGCACCGACCGCGCCCTGATCGATCACCACCACATCATCTTTGCCGAGATGGTCGAATAATGTGGCAAGCTTGTCCTCAAACAGCGGCAGCCAGTGCTCCATCCCCGCAAGCCGCCGCCCTTCCGACACAGCTTCGTAAAGCGGGTCCTGCGTCGCGTTGGCGCCGAACAGTTCGCGGTAACGGGTGCGGAACCGTTTGATGCTTTCCTCATCCAGCAGCGCTTCGGAGGCGGGCAGCAGCAGGTGTTCGTCGATCCGCTCTACCGTGAGCTGGGTTGTGGGGTCGAACAGCCGCAGGCTTTCCAGCTCGTCACCAAAGAAATCGAGCCGCAGTCCTGCATCCAGTGATGATGGAAAAATGTCGACAATCGATCCCCGCACCGCGAATTCGCCATGATCAATCACCGTGTCGGTGCGGCCGTAACCTTGCCGGATCAGCAGGGCGGCGAGGCTGTCGTGCCCGATCCGCGTGCCGACGCGAAATTCGCGCAGGCTTTCGCGCACCCGGAAGGGGGTGAGCACGCGTTGCAGCACCGCGTTGACGGTGGTGACCAGCAATTGCTGTGCGGCACCGGGATGCGCCATGCGGTGCAGCGCAGCCAGCCGTTCGGCGCTGACCGACAATGCAGGGCTGGCGCGGTCATAGGGCAGGCAGTCCCACGCCGGGAAGGTCACGACCTCGATCTCGGGCGCGAAGAAGCCCGCTGCTTCGGCGGCGGCGCGCATCGCGCCGTCGTCGGGCGCAATGAACACGGCCCGGCGTTTGGCTGCACGTGCCAGATCGGCGAGCACCAGTGGCAGGCTTCCGCGCGGAAGCGAGGCAAGGGTCAGCGGTTCACGGGCCGCGAGGATGCGGGAGAGGTCAGGCATTGGTTCTTTGCTTCTTGTCGGCAGGGCGGTCAGCACCATCCCGCAAGCTCAGGGCGAGCGTTCGGTCCGGCCCTTAACCGCTCGCAGCAGGCCTGTCGAACGGCGAGCGGCAAAGCGATGGGTTCAGCGCGGGATATCGACGTAATCGAGTTTCTGCATGATGGTCAGCAGATCGCCCGCAAGGTGTTCGGGGGGCTGCTGCGTGCCAAGCGCCCATGCCATCACGTCCACATCGTCTTCATCGAGCAGGGCTTCGAACCACGCCAGTTCGGCTTCGTCCCAACTGGCGTGATAGCGATCGAAATATCCGCCGATCATGTAATCGGCCTCGCGCGTGCCGCGGTGCCAGCTGCGGAATTTTGCACGGGCCAGTCGCTGCTGGAAGGAGGGGGTGTCGGTCATGTCGTCCACCTAGCCACAGGTCTGCGCCGCTTCAACTCGCAATGCGCGGGCGAGGGTGATAGCGAGGCGCGATGCGCCCCGAGGCTCTCAACCCGCTATTCGCCGAAGTCCAGGCGCTTGAAGGCGTCGGGCCGAAGCTGATGAAGCCGCTCGAAAAGCTTGGCCTGCGCCGGGTCAAGGACATCGCATACCACTTGCCGGAACGGTTCGTCAGCCGCCGGGCTGTCGACGACCTCGATTCGGCGAGCGAGGGCGAGCAGGTGATCATCGCGTTAACCGCCATCGAACACCGCGCCCCGCGCGCAGGTAGCCGGGGTCCATACCGCGTGTTGGCGCAGGACGCGGCTGGCAATATCTGTTCGCTGACGTGGTTCGGGAAGGCCGCTTACAGCGCGAAGAAGCTGGTGCCGGTGGGGGAAAAGCGCTGGGTCGCCGGTCGTCTGGATCGCTACGGCGATATGCTCCAGATCGTTCACCCCGATCACATCGAGGCAGAAAGTGCGGCGCATATGGGCAGGTTGAGCGAGCCGGTCTACGGATTGTCCGAAGGGCTGACCCAGCCGCGCATTGCCGATTTTGTCGCCCAAGCGCTCACCCGCTTGCCGCAACTGCCGGAATGGATCGAACCGAGCCAATTGGAGCGTGCCGGTTGGCCTGCTTGGGTTGATGCGCTGCGGCTCGGCCATGAAAGCACCGATGCCAAGGCCCGCGACCGGCTTGCCTATGACGAATTGCTGGCGAACAGCCTGGCCCTGTTGCTGGTCAAGGCTGAAGGGCGCCGCAGGCGTGGGCAGGCGCTGGCGGGTGACGGGCGCCTTCGGGCGAAGCTGCAATTGCCCTTTGCACTTACTGGCGCACAGGCCCGATCAATTGCCGAGATCGAGGGCGACATGGCGCAGGAGGCCCCGATGCTGCGCCTGCTGCAAGGCGATGTCGGCGCCGGCAAGACGGTGGTCGCCCTCAACGCGATGCTGATCGCGGTCGAGGCAGGCAAGCAGGCCGCGCTGCTCGCCCCGACCGAGATTCTTGCCCGGCAGCATTTCGAAACGCTCAGAAAGATGCTCGGCCCGACCGGAGTGGAGGTCGCGCTGCTGACGGGCCGCGCCAAGGGGCGGGAGCGCGAGAGCATCCTTATGGGGCTGCTTGATGGTTCGATTCAGCTGCTGGTCGGCACCCATGCGATCTTTCAGGACACTGTGAATTACCGCGATCTGGGGCTGGTGGTGATTGATGAACAGCACCGCTTCGGCGTGGCGCAGCGGCTTGCTCTGGCTGCAAAGGGCCGCCGTGCGCCGCATACGCTTGCCATGACAGCCACCCCGATCCCGCGTTCGCTCACGCTGGCGCAATATGGCGAGATGGACGTGAGCCGCCTCGATGAACTGCCTCCCGGGCGGCAGGCGATCGATACCCGCGTGGTGCCGATGGAGCGGATCGACGAGGTGGTCGCCGGCGTTGAAAGGCACCTCGCCAGCGGGCAGCAGGCCTATTGGGTGTGCCCCATGGTGCGCGAGATCGACGGCGTGCCAGACCTTGCCGATATCGCCGCCGCCGAAGCCCGCTTTGCCGCCTTGCAAGAGCGGTTTGGTGACGCGGTGGTGATGGTTCACGGACAGCTGCGGCCCGAGGTCAAAGACGCCAATATGGAGCGTTTCGCCAGCGGGGCTGCACGTCTGTTGGTGGCGACCACCGTGATCGAAGTGGGGGTCGATGTGCCCTCTGCCACTCTGATGGTGATCGAACAGGCGGAGCGGTTCGGCCTTGCGCAGCTTCACCAGCTGCGCGGCCGTGTGGGGCGGGGCGCGGAGAAATCCACCTGCTTGCTGCTGCGCGGCCCCGCGCTGTCTGAGACCGGCCGGGCGCGTCTGGCCCTGATGCGCGAGACGCAGGACGGGTTCCGGATTGCCGAGGAAGATCTTGCTCTGCGCGGCGGCGGGGAACTGCTTGGCACGCGGCAGTCGGGAGAGGCAGGGTTTCGCATCGCCGATCTTGAACAGACCCAGCGGCTGTTGCCGATCGCCCACGGGGATGCGCGTTTGCTGATGGAGCGCGACGGCGGCCTTTTGTCGGAGCGCGGGGAGGCAGCGCGGCTGCTGTTGTACCTGTTCGAGCGCGACTGGGGCGTGCAGCTTTTGCGGGGCGGTTAGGCTTTGATGTTGGTGTTTTCGCGCACCAGGCGTTCGACCCACGCGTTGACACCGATACTGATCGCGCGCCACGCTGCCTCGAAGGAGGGCAAGTCGCCGTAATAGGGATCGGCCACCGGTTCACCGCGGCGCCCTTCGACAGCGTCCATCAGCATGGCAAGGCCAGCCGTCCCGTTGCGCGGAGCCTTGGCCCGCAAAGTTTCGAGGTTCGCCCGGTCCAGCGCGATGATGTGAGTGAAGCGGTAGAAATCGTCGCGTTCGATCTGTCGCGCGGATTGTCCGGCAATGTCGATCCCGTTGGCGCTCGCGACCGTGATGGCGCGCGGATCGGGCTGGCTGCCGACGTGGTAGGAAGCTGTCCCGGCGGAATCTGCGAGGCAATCCAGGCCCCGCTTCAGCGCCGCTACGCGGAAGGCGCCTTCGGCCATAGGTGATCGGCAGATATTGCCGAGACACACGAACAATACGCTGATCTGATGCTCATTACCGCCATGCATGGGGCGGCTGTTATTACATTAGCCAGCAGCTGTCCACATTGTATCTTGTTGGTTTTACGTGAAACATAATCAAGATCGTCTTAAAGCGGGTCTAGGTGCGGCTAACGGGAGGCTGGGCAGAGGCTAACGCGGTTAGCCGCTTCTTTTCGGGCATCAAATCGCCGCTGCGGGGAGCGGCGCGGTGCTGGCCAGAACGTCCTCCGTGATGCGGCGGATGTTGACCTTGGCCTTGATCCGCGCACCCAGCAGCGCCGTGCCCGAAACCTTGCGCTGCACGAATAGTGTCTCGATCGGCGGGAAAGCCCACGTGTCCTTGTCCTTAGCGATGGCAACCCCTTCGTCGCGCAGCAGCGGCACGAACGCGCGGTCCCCGAAGTCGAAGGGCGCATCCTCGCGCATTTCGTTGATGACGATCCCGATCATCCGGTTCACCCGTTCCGGGTGCTTCTCAGCGACGATCGGCATCATGAACCCGGCTTCGATGGTCGCTTTGAGAACATCCTCGGCCTTACCCTCCAGACCGGCCATCAGCATCTTGCGATAACCGTTGGCCACCGCCGGATCGACGGGTCTGCATGCGCCGAAATCAAGCAGGATGATCTCACCCGTCTCTCGCCGGTACCGGAAATTGGCGAAGTTCGGATCGGTCTGCATGATGCCGAATTCGAACAATTCGCGCGCCACCAGACGGATCAGCCGGGCAAAAACCGCGTCACGGCGATCGGGGCTTTCCTGCCCCAGTTCCTCGATGCTGACGCCGTCTTCGAAACTCATGGCCAGGATCGATCCGCGGGTCAGGCCTTCGTGCAGGCGCGGCACGACGAAACCGGGCGTGCCGGCAAGCCGCTCCCGGTACAGCGCCATCTGCGCGCCTTCGCGCTGGTAATCGGCTTCTTCGTGAAGCTGCTGTTTTGCCGCCGCCATCAGCTTGCTGACTTCCAGTTCCGGCGGCGCAAATCCTGCGACTTTCAGCAGCGTCATCACATTATCGACATCGCTGTCGATCGATTTGGCGACGCCAGGATATTGCACCTTGATCGCCAACTCCTCGCCATCGCGGGTCAGGGCCTTGTGCACCTGCCCGATGGAGGCTGCGGCAATGGGGCGGGGGTTGAACCAGCGGAACTGTTTGCGCCAGTCCGGCCCCCATTCGCTTCTGAGCACCTGATCCAGCTGCCTGGTCGGCATGAAATTGGCCTGATCGCGCAAAGTGGCAAGGATCTTTGATAACTCGTCCGGCAGGAAATCGCCTGCATCCAGACTGATCATCTGCCCCATCTTCATCGCCGCGCCGCGCAAATGCGAAAGCCGGTCGGTCAGCCGCTGGACATTGCCCGGGGTGAGGATCAGATCGCGGGGGCTGATGCCTTCGCCGCTCGCCAGACGCCGTGCCCCTTCGGCGACCATGCCGCCCGCCACACCGCCGACCAGTCTGCCGAATGTGCCGAACCGCGCGATCCGGCCCGCAGGTACGGCGCGCTGGCGGGCGCGGTCTTCGGGGCTATTGTCGAAATCAGGGATATTGTCATCGGACACGGGGCGGGGGTTCCAGCTGCGAGAGGCTTCCAACGGGCAACGGTCTGGCGGTCGCCCTGTTCCGCCCCAGATGGTGCCTGACAATCAGGACACAATCAGGAAATCGACAGGCCTCCATCAACCGGCAGGCATTGCCCGGTGATGTAATCGGAATGGGGGGAGGCGAGGAACACCGCCAACCCCTCCAACCCGGCATGATCGCCCGCACGGCGCAGCGGGATGCGCCGGCTCATCCATTCGGCGAATTTCGGGTCGGCCTTGGCGGTGATGTCGGTTTCGTAAAAGCCGAACAGGAGGGCGTTGGCGGTGATCTGGTAACGCGCCAGTTCGAAGGCAGCGGCGCGGGTAAGGCCGTTGAGCGCGGCTTTGGATGCCGCATAATCGGACGACCGGTTGACCCCCATGATCGACTGGCCCGACGATGTGGCGACCAGCTTGCCGCCCGCATCACCTTCCTTGGCGCGAGCAATCATGTGGCGCGTGACGTGCTTGTAAAGCAGCGCCGCACCGCGGGTGTTGATGGCCATCGTGTGATCCCACCCCCCGCTGGTAATGTCTGGGATGGCCGTGCCCGCGCCGGAAATTCCCGCATTGGCAAAGCACACGTCGATCCGCCCGAACGCGCCGTGAGTCTGCTCCACTGCGCGTTCAATATCGGCTTCATCCGCCACGTCGCACGTCAATGCCAGCACGTCGCCTGCGCCCAGCGACCTCAATTCATCGACCGCTTTGGCGTTCTTGTCCGCATTACGCGCCAGGATCGCGACATTCGCGCCCGCCTTGGCCAGCCCGCGCGCCATGGCAAGACCCAGCCCGCCATTGCCGCCGGTGATGATGGCCGTGCGGCCAGTGAGATCGAACAGGTCCATGGCCTGCACTGGTGGCGCAATCGCGGTGCTGCTGCAAGACTTGCGGGAACCCGGTGGCTGCTTCGGGACTTGAGGCGGCATGGACGAACCTCACGCAGATCCGCAGACCTCGCTTTCACCCGCCGCGCGGGCGCTCGGCTATGCCGGGCTGTTGCCGCAATTATTGTGCGTTGCGCTGATCCTTGGCGGGTATGAATGGCGCTATTCCGCGCTGGCAGGCGGATTTGCCTATGCCGCCGCCATCTTCAGCTTTCTGGGCGGCGTTTGGTGGGGGCAGGCGGTGCAAGCCGCCAAGGCTGGCCGCCCTGCCAGCACCGGCGCCTATCTGCTGGCGGTCACGCCGAGCCTGATCGCCGTGGCGCTGTTCCTGCCGTGGACGTTCGGATGGGAATGGCCCGGCCCGGCGCTGCTTTATCTGGGTGCGCTGATCCTCGGTTCGCCGCTGATCGACCGGGCGCTGGGTTTTGCGGGAAGCGATTTCATGCGGCTGCGCTGGCACCTTTCCATCGGCCTTGGCGGGCTGACGATCTGGCTGGGCCTGCTGGCCCCCCGGATCCTGTGAGGGCGATCCACAGCGTTGCCAAGGCCCATCGTTTGCGATGAATTAACCATTGCACCCTAGGGAGAAGCTTGGTTTCCCCTTGGAACAGCGCAGTTGATGATCGCATCGCTTCAGTCACTGGCCGACAGGATGCGGCGCGTGCTCGGCTCTTCCGAAAAGGAAGCTGCTGAATTGAAACCGCTTGGCGAAAAAGGGTCTGGCGCAGGCCTGCTCCGCCACAAGCGGATCAAGGTTGCGCTGATGGCGATCATTTTCGGCGCGGTGTCAGGCGCGATCGAGCTGCCTCTGCCCGCCGAGGATGCATTGCGCAATGCGCGTGCCTGGCTTCGCGTGCGGGCTGTGCCGCAGGACATTGTGGTGATTGCGATCGACGATGCGACGCAGAATGAATTGCGCGTGGCGATCCCGACCCGGCACCATGACAGTGAACTGATCGACCGCTTGGTCAAAGCCGGCGTAAAGAAGATTGTCTTTGACCGTGCGCATGCCGATCCCGAAACGTCGCAATCCGACACCGCATTCGCACGTACGCTAGAACGACATAGGGGCAAGGTCTGGCTTGGAATGAGCCCCGAATTGGTCACCGGCTTTCAGAAGGTCGACCCGATCGTGCCTCTCAAGCAGTTCCGCAACCACGTGGCGTTGGCATCGATGGCTGGTTATCACGGCCCGTTCGACCTATCCGTCATTTTCCCGACCGAAGTCCGATTGGACGGTGCAGTTTACCCTGCTATTTCCGCCGTTCTGGGCGAATATCGCGGCCCGCTTGCCCGCTACCGACCAGACTACGCCTTTAATCCCGGAACCATACCCTCATATCGTTATGCAGACGTGTTGCGTGGGCGCGTGGGTGCCAAGCAGCTCGACGGTAAATCCGTCATCATCGGAAAGACCTTTATCGATTCCACAGACGTTTTTCGCCACCCACTGTATGGGAAGGTTCCGGGGTCCTATTTTCACGTGCTTGGCGCTCACACGCTGAAGCGCGGAGTTCCTGTGGACCTGATGTGGTTTCCTGGGTTTCTGGTCGCTACCATTGCCATTCTTGTGCAGGCGCTCGGCAATTTACGATCTCACCGTTATCTCTTGCTGCCGATTGCCGCGCTTCCCGTAGCGGCTTTCGTGCTCGATGAATTGACAGTCAATATCGACATCATGTCCGGCATCCTGGCCATGGCCTCAGCCGCGGTCGGTTTCTATCGGATCAACCGCAAGTATTACAGCAGCGACGTTGACGCGATGACGACTACTGCGATCAGTTCCGAAAAGGCCAACGCCGACCAGGACGTTTTCGCACTCAAGATCGCAAACCTCGCTGAATTGTCCGAGGAATGGACATCGCGCGATGTCGGGGACTTCGTAAATACCCTCATCGGCTATGTGAAAGGCCCGGGCGATGTGGGCGATGTGGCCTTTGAACGCGATTTGCTGGTGTGGCTTTCTCCGCGCATGGAGGCTGGCGAACTCGAGCGGCACACCGACGGCCTTGCGCTAATGCTCAAGACCGCAATCAGCCATGACTGGCAATCTTCCAACGGATCGCCTGCCATCGGGGTTGATACCAATTATGATCTGCCCGTGGCGCTGCGCATCAAGAAAGCGATGCAGGCGGCTGATGAGGCGGCGGCGCGCGGCGTTCGCTTTGTTATAAATGACGCGGCGCATCTTGAAGCGCGCAACAACCGGCTTGAACTGATCCGCGTTCTGGAAAAGGGCTTGCGTGATCGGAGTATCGGGGTCGCGTATCAACCGAAGGTCGATCTCGCTTCTGGCCGGATCGTCGGTGCCGAGACGCTGATCCGCTGGCAGCCGGACGGCCGCGAATTCATCAATCCGCAGGACCTGGTGCTCGCAGCCGAAGCGGGTGACCGGATCAACGAACTCACACTGGTGGTCATGGAGACTGCCTTGATGGAGGGCAAGCAGGCAATCGCGCTTGACCCGCGCTTCAAGCTGGCGGTCAACATGTCAGCCAAAAGCCTGTCGGACACCCACCTGATGTTCGACATCATGACAATGCTGGGACGCTACGACTTCCCGCCGGAAAACCTGACCTTGGAACTGACGGAGACTGCCAAGCTCGAAGATGACCGCATCGCTCCGCAGGTTGCCGCGCTCAAGGCGCGTGGCATCGGATTGTCGATCGACGATTTCGGCACGGGACAGTCGAACCTCGAATATATCGAGAAACTGCCCAGTTCCGAGCTCAAGATCGACAAACGCTTCGTCCAGCACATGGCCACATCGGAAGAAAGCCGAGCTGTGGTGCGCGCTACAATCGAGATTGCGCATTCGCTGGGCAAGGTGGTGGTCGCAGAAGGTGTCGAGGATTTTGCTGTCGCTGCAACCTTGCGCGATATGGGCTGCGATCAGGCGCAGGGATATCTGTTTTCGCGGGCCATCGCGATGCGTGAGCTGCTGGTGATGATGGGCGGAGGGCGGGCTGCACTTAGCGCTTGATTAAGGTTAATAAGATGTTAAAGCTTTCAACAGCGGTTTCAACGCTGATAGGAGGCTTTTATGTGGGCATGGTGCGCAGATTTGTTCGGCAGCCGTTAATTCGCTGCTGATCATCAGTTTATAAAAAGCCCCGGGAAACCGGGGCTTTTTTTATGCGCGATGCGAGGTGAAGTCACTTGGCTGAACCCATTTCGGTTGAGGGATGCGGTCCCGTTCGGCACTTGGTGGTCGTTAACCATTTTTGATCGGAACGACCGTCGCTGCCTTGTGCGAATCGGTCGGTTCCCTGCCACGCCGCCTCGTTAATCATCCTGAGAAGTGGGCGCAGATAAGCGGCCGTTCGCGTTTCCGATCGCTTCTGCCTGCGCGGCGGCGGCGTCGACCATCTTGCGGTATCGTTCCTCGCTCTGCCGCAAATCTTCTTGCACCATCAGGCGCTGCGTGATGTCGATGAAGCTGGCGACTATCCCGTCGATCCGGTCTTCGACGGTGCGATAGGGGCGGAGCCGCATCAGCAGCCACCGCCCTGTTTTCGTCTTCACCTCCTTTTCGAACGGGACAAGATCGCGCAGCACCGCGCGGGCGTCCTCGTCGATGGACGTGTAATCCAGCTTGTGACTGAAGTCGGTGATCGGCCGACCTATGTCGGATTCGCTGACGCTGAACAGTTCTTCGACCGCTGGGGTCAGCATCTTGATGCGAAGTTCGGGATCAAGGAACAGCGTACCGATATCGGTGGTGTTGATGAGGTTCTTGAGATCGCTATGCGCGGTTGCCAGCCCGGCCAGCTTGCTTTTCAGCTCGCTGTTCACGGTCCGCAGTTCTTCGTTGATCGACTGCATTTCCTCCTTGCTGGTTTCCAGTTCTTCGGCGGTCGAACGGTATTCCTCGTTGACCGACTGCAGTTCCTCGTTGGCGATTCGCAGTTCCTGAATCGCGCTCTCATGCTCCCGCCGGCTCGAACTCAGCCGTTCCTGGGCCAGGCGCAGTTCGTGGCGCAATCGCTGGACCTCGCTTTCGCCGATGGGTTCGTGGCTGCCGGTTTCTTCGTCGGCGGGTTGGATCGGGCCGCCATCCATGAACACCACCAGCATCAGCGGGGCGGAATGAACCTCGGCCGGGGTCCGCCCGACATACAGCGCGATCCGGTGGCGGGCGCCGTCAAAGGTGACACTGATCGGCAAGGTAATGCACGGTTCGCCCGATGCCATCACGCTGTACACGGCGTTGCGCAATTCGATGCGCAATTCGGCGCGGACGATATCGGGTAGTTCGTGGCTCAAGGGTCCTTCGGGCGGGGCAATGAACCGGCCCGCGTTGGCAGACAGGTGGACCACGCGCAGGTCCTCGTCGATCAATGCGCTGGGCGGGCCGGCATGTTCCAGCGCAGCCAGATGCAAGGCGCCCGGCACGGGTTCACTGCGGGGACGATTCGGCCGAAGCGGGGGCAGGTTGGGGCGGTGCTCCACGGGAAGTTCGCCCAGCATCGCCAGATTGCGGCCCGTGCGCGGTTTGGCGCAGTAAAGCCGCGCCTCCCGGTCAATCGGCGCGAACAGATCAGCCTTGCTGTCGGCTGTCTCTGCCGAACCCAGAAACAGATAGCGTCCCGGCAGCAGGGCGTAATGAAACAGTGCCAGCAATTGCGCCTGCAATTCGCGCTCCAGATAGATCATCAGGTTGCGGCAGGTGATCAGATCGAGCCGCATGAAAAGCGGGTCTTTCATCGCGCTGTGATGGGCAAACAGCACCATGTCGCGAACGTCCTTGCGGATGCGGTAATGGGCGACTTCCTCGACGAAGAACCGGCGCAGGCGGTCTTCGCTGACGTCTGCCTCGATTGACCGGGGGTACCGCCCCTCACGCGCAGTGGCCAGCGCGCCTTCGTCCAGATCGCTGGCAAAAATCTGGACATTGGGTGCGAGCTGCCGGCGTTCGGCTTCTTCCAGCAGCAAGATCGCAAGGCTGTAGGCTTCCTCGCCCGTCGCGCAGCCGACCGTCCAGATCCGGGTCGGGGCGTTGCTGTCCTGGGCATCGAACACTTGCGGGATCACCTCCTGCGCCAATGCTTCAAATGCGGCCGGATCGCGGAAGAACGATGTCACCGATATCAACAGATCGCCAAACAGTTCCTTGGCTTCTTCGGGATTGGCGCGAAGGTATTCGGCATAATCGTTCAGGCTGACTTGCCGTGTGACCTGCATGCGCCGCCCAATCCGGCGGCGGACCGTTGCGGTTTTGTAACTGGCGAAATCATGTCCGGTGCGCGCGCGCAGGAATGACAGGATCCGCCCGATCGCGCGGTCAGCGTCGGCTTGGTCGGTGTTGGCAAGCACCGCCTTGGCCTTCAATGTCTGGGCAATCCGCTCCGGTATGGCGCTCAGCGGTTCGATGAAATTGGCGACCCCGGTGGCAATTGCGCTGCGCGGCATCATCGCGAATTCGGCATCGCGCGGGTCCTGCACCAGCACCAATCCGCCGGCCTCGGCCACTTTGCGAACGCCAACCGCGCCATCTGCACCGGCGCCGGTCAGGACCACGGCATAGCCATCATTGCGCGCGTCGGCGACTGACCGGAAGAACATGTCGATCGGCGCACGCAGCCCGCGCGGTTCCCGGAATTCACGCGCCTTGATCCGGTTACCTTCGATCACCAATTCGCGGTCAGGCGGGATGACATAGACGTGATTTGGCTTGAGCTGCGGCGAATCTGTAACCTGCAGGATCGGCATGTCCGTACAGTTTTGCAGGATTTCGGCCAAGTGGCTGGGATGATCGGGCGCAAGATGCACGATCACCACATAGGCAAGCCCCAGATCGGACTGAAGCGCGCCGAACAGCGTCTGGAGCGCATTGACCCCACCGGCAGATGCACCGATCGCGCAAACCGGGGTGAGGCTATGTTCGACCCCGGCTGCTTGTTCGCCAGATGTCTTTTCCAATGCCGTCTCCATCATAATCTTCGCGCGCCGATACCTTCGGACACAGCCTAATAACCTGTGAGAAGGCAGTGAAACGCCATCTTGCCCACTCTTGCTACATCGCAGGTGAGGAGCGGCAATCGTGGCAGTTTTCTTTTTCCACTTTTTCGACGGGACGGAGCTTGCAGTGGACGAATCCGGACTGGAACTCGCCAATGTCGAACTGGCCTATCTTGAGGCGCGCGCGACCGCGCTGCAGATGTGGCCTGAACTGGTGACCGGCGGGATGAACCCGCTGCAGTGCTATTTCGAGATCGCCAACCTGCGCGGGGAAGCCTTGCTGCGGTTCGCATTTTCGGAATTGACCGAAACAGGGGCGCAGAGTGCCGCTCTCCGGCCGTCGCCCTCGCTCGAAATCATGTGCAGTTCAATCGCCACCACACATCGCCGTGCCAGGCAGGCCAAGGAGGGGCTCGACGCGAGTTTGGGCGATGCGCGCAAATCGCTGGAAGAGGTCAAGAGGCTGATCGCCCAGATCGTCCCCTGATTGGGCTGGCGGTCATTCACCCGGCGAGCGGTGCGATTCGTCCAAAGTATCTTCCCAGCAGGTTGTGCGCCAGTTGCGGGAAATGCACTCATGGCAGGTCACCGGGTCGCGCTGATGAACGGGAATGACGAGAGGCTGTATGGTGGAAGAAGCGGTCCTGGACCTGGTCACCCGAAGATTGGCCAGTCGCGCCGCGTTGGCCCCGGCAGATATCTCGGCGTTCCGGCAATTGCCCTGTCACATCCGGGAATTCCAGGCAGGAGACTGCATCGCAAGTGCCACTTTACCGTCCGACGGGGCGGCAGTCCTGCTGGAGGGATTCGTTTTCGGTGAGGCCGGATCGCGGCACAAGCTGCGCCAGATTGTCTGCCTGCATCTTCCCGGCGATATGGTTGACCTTCACGGCGCGTTGACGGGATCATCTGCGCAAACAATCATCGCGATGACGGATTGCAAGATGGCAATGGTCTCTGCGGCGGCGCTCGACCGCCTTATGACTGACCGGCCACGGATTGCCCGGGCGCTGTGGATCGAAACCCTGATGGAAGCGGCGGTGGCGCGCAAATGGGTGATGAACCTCGGTCAGCGATCAGCGCGGCAGCGGCTCGCGCATTTGTGCTGCGAACTGGCGTGGCGATCGCACGAAGCAGGGATTGGTGATGGCACCAGCTTTCCTGTGCCCTTTTCGCCGGACCAGTTTGCCGACGCGACGGGTTTGACCCGCCTTAATGTGAACCAGACGCTTCACAGGCTGGAGGCCGAAGGCCTGATCGTGCGCGACGACAGGACCATTCACATCCTTGATGAAGACCAGCTGACGGCAGAAGCCGATTTTGACGAGGCTTATCTTAAAGTCCGGTCGGACACGAAAATGCCCGATCCGGACAGCCGATGAACGGCCGGCGGGCCGTTCGCCCGAAACGCCTAAACTGATGATTGGGCGGCAAGCAGCGCGAACTCCACCGGGTCATGGCCGCAGAACATGCGCACCTCGCTGGCGTGATCCAGTGAAAGTCTGCGCAGACGGTCCTGATTGCGCAGGCGCGCTTCGCGGTCGACTTCCATCATGCGCTGATAGCCGCGCAGCATCGGTGTGCAGGCGTAATCCGGTTTGCCCACCTCACCGCGGTAAAAGTAGGCGTCGCCTGCGTGGAGCAACCAACCGTCCGGCTCCCGGATTGCGACCCCGGCATGGCCCCATGTGTGCCCCGCCAGCGGGACGAGCAGGATGTCCGGTGGCATGCCATCAAGATCGCGCACAGCGTCAAAGCCGAACCATCGTTCACCTCCGCCAAGGGGGTAGAGCCGCCAATCGCTGACCTCGTCCCATTGCTGCGGGCGGTAACGACGCGATCCGACAAAGGCGCCGCCCTTGCGCGCCTCGGCCACTTCCTTTTCGCGCGCGGTCACGTGGACAGCGGCGTTGGGGAAATCCTCGATCCCGCCGGCGTGATCGAAATCAAGATGGGTGACGATGATGTGCCGCACATCAGCCGGGTCGAAGCCGAGGGCGCGCACCTGTGCGATGGCGGTTTCCTGCTCGCGAAGCTGGATGTTGTTGAGAGTCAGGAAAAACGGTGAAAGCCGGCGGGACGGGTGGGCTATGTCCCGCGTGCCAAACCCGGTGTCCACCAGGATCAGCCCGGCGTCGCTTTCGATCAGCAGGCAATGGCACACGATGTGACCAAAGGCGCTGTCGCTTTGCCCGTCGAACAGGCGCCCGCCGACCGGACAGCAGGTGCCGCAATTGAGGTGATGAATCTTCATGCGGCGCCCCTTGCGGGAAGCGGACGCAGGCGCTCTGCCGTTTGTTGGTGCAGCGATACCTCGCCGCGCTTGTTCCGCAGCCAGACCGCGGCAGTCGCGCAGGCCAGGGCCAGCAGGGCGACTCGCGCCGGTGTAAGGGTGTGTAAGGATTTTGTCCTGAGTGCCTGTGCCATGGGGGCTCTCCTTGCCACGCTGAATCCCTAGGCCGCGCTATTGCTTGGACTTGCCTTTGGCCGCGCCTTGTTCGGCGCGCTTGTCATTGCCTTTGGTCTGCGATGTCGATGATTTGCCGCGGGCATTATTGCCGCCGCCGCGGCCCGTGCCGGTGCTGCCGCCCGCACCGTCGCCGCCTTTTTCAGTGATAGCGCCGGGATTACCGCCGGCCCCTTTCTGCGCCATGATCAGCCTCCGTTTTCGATAGGAGTTCATCATCGCCGGCGCAGGGCTGGGTGCATTGACATAGGCTACCAGCACGCTCCGCTATCAGCCGTTTTTGCCGCCCGTGTCGTGGTCCAGCACGGCC
The DNA here is from genome assembly GCA_041639595.1 of Porphyrobacter sp. Lineage (GTDB taxonomy): Bacteria > Pseudomonadota > Alphaproteobacteria > Sphingomonadales > Sphingomonadaceae > Erythrobacter. Next base: position 23,958 of record JBEQBX010000011.1, on the reverse strand, counting down.
TGCACCGTCTCCCCGTCGCGTTGGCGCAGCCAGTTATGCGCTTTGGTGGCGGCCACGGCGCCGTGGCCCATTGCGACGCTGATCTGGTCCAGCCCTTCCACCAGATCGCCCGCACAATACAGGCCGGGGACTTCCGTGACGAAGGGGGCGGCGTCGGCAACCTTGCCAGCGGCATTGGTGGTCAGCCCCAATTGCTGCGCCAGATGATTGCGCGGCCGGGAGCCGAGCGCGGGGTAAAGCACGTCGAATGCCAGCGGCGCACTGCCGCCCTCCAGATGCAGAATCATCTGGCAATCGGTCGCTTCGAAACGCGCGACGGCATCATGCACAATGCGAATGCCGGCCCGCTCCAGATCGCGCTGTTCATCATCCGAAAGTGCCACGTCGCGCCGGGGGAGCAGTGTCACATCATTCGAATATCCGGCCAGAAACAGCGCCTCGGCCGCGCCAGAGATGTCGCAGCCCAGCACGGCGATGTGTTCTTCCCGATGCTCGAACCCGTCGCATATCGGGCAATAGCGCAGCACACCTGCGTTGACCGCAGCCTGATGCACGTCCTGATCAATGGGGGGCTGGTTCTGTTCGATACCCGTCGCCAGGATCAACGCTCGCCCGGTGTGATGCCCGCCGGCCGCATCGGATAGGCGGAACAGCCCATCCTGGCGGCTCGCCTCCGTCACGGCGTGTTGGATGAAATGTGCCCCGTAGGTTTCGGCATGGCGTGTCATCCGGTCGAGCAGATCGGGACCAGCAATTCCGGCATCGTGCCCGGGGACATTGTGCGACAACGGGATCTGCATCGCCCGCGCCGCGCCGTCATGAATGACCAGCACCGACCGCAAGAACCGCGCGCCATAAAGTGCGGCCGTCAATCCGGCCGGTCCGGCGCCGACGATGATAATGTCGTGGATCACAGGCCTCTCAGGCGAACAACGATGCGGGTCTGACCGAACCAGCGTTGTCACACGGCGTTGAGCGGTACCTTAACCGATGTTGCGGCTGCACAGGTTAAACGTCTGTGCGCCCGTGCACTCACGTCTCGGCGGCGTTTTTCACACAGCACGCGCTGCGGTGGCGGTTCGCACCGGCTAAGTCATGGGAGCGCGCAGCGAACCGTGCGTCTCCATAACAACTTCAACTGCAAAAGAAATTGGTCGGGGAGAGAGGATTCGAACCTCCGGCCCCTGCCTCCCGAAGACAGTGCTCTACCAGGCTGAGCTACTCCCCGACCGTGTCGTGCCCGCGGTGGCAAAAGCCTTTGCGGGCCGAGGCAAGGCGCGCCCTATAGGGGTGACAGGGCGGGGTGGCAAGCGGGCAAATGCGGCTTATAGCTGACACCATGGCCAGCGCAGCGAATCCCTTTTCCGAAACCGCAAATCCTCACCCGGAACAGCAATATCTCGATTTGATGCGGCAGATCTGGGAGGGTGGGAGCGAACGCGCCGATCGTACCGGCGTGGGTACACGGTCGGTATGCGGCAGCATGCTTCGATTCGATCTGGGCGGGGGCGCCATGCCGCTGTTGACCACCAAGCGGGTCTACTGGAAAACCGCGACGCGCGAATTGCTGTGGTTCCTGACCGGCAGCACCAACATTCGCCCGCTGGTGCTGCAAGGCGTGAAGATCTGGAACGAATGGCCGCACGCGCATTATGTCCGTGAGACGGGCGATCCCGTCAGCCTTGATGATTTTGTTGCGCGAATCGCCGCGGACGAGGCGTTCGCGCTGCGCTGGGGCGATTTGGGGCCGATTTACGGCAAGCAGTGGGTGGACTGGCCGACCTATCGTTACCGCGCCGACGGGCTTTATGAAAAAGGCGAGGGCATCAACCAGATCGCCGCCGTGATCGAGAGCCTGCGCACCAGCCCGGGAAGCCGCCGCCACATCATCGAAGGCTGGAACGTGGCTGAAATTGACCGCATGGCGCTGCCCCCCTGCCACAAGACATATCAGTTCCACGTTGCGGGCGAGGGCGCCGATGCGCGGCTCAACTGCCTGCTTTACCAGCGCAGCTGCGATGTTGCGCTGGGCCTGCCGTTCAACCTGTGGTCGGCTGCGCTGCTGACCCGCATGATCGCACAGCAAGTGGGCATGCAGCCGGGGGAGCTGGTATGGATGGGGGGTGATGTGCACCTCTATCTGAATCACGCACACCTGATCGAGGAACAGCTGTCCCGCCAGCCGCAAGGGCGTCCGACGCTGGAGATTGCGCGCACCCCTGAAACAATATTCGATTACACGATAGATGATTTCGTGGTGCATGATTACGCGCCGCTGCCCCCGATCAGCGCACCTGTTGCGGTTTGACACCGACCCCCGCTCCCGCCTTGACCGCACCCCTGCGTTGAAATAAAAATACGTATGCAAGCAATGATTGCACTCGCCTGAAGCGGGTGACTGTCGAGGGGAGAGCAAGGCGCATGGCCGATCCAGCAAAACCGGCAGAGGGCAATCGCCCGGCGCTCTCGCTGCACGTGCCCGAACCGAAATACCGGCCCGGTGACACCGCCGATTTCTCGCATATCGATATCGGCACCCCCGGCGACCAACCGCGCCCCGATGAAAGCGCGCACCCTTCGGAAATGGGCGGTCTGGCCTATGGTCTGGTGCGGGTGCTGGGCGATGATCATCAGGCGCACGGTCCGTGGAACCCGCGGCTCAGTCCCGATACCCTGCGCGCCATGATTGGCCACATGGCACTGGTGCGGGCCTTCGACGAACGCATGTTCCGCGGGCAAAGGCAGGGCAAGACCAGCTTCTACATGAAGTGCACCGGCGAGGAGGCAACCTCGATCGCGCCTGCCATGGCGCTGGCCAGCGATGACATGGTGTTCCCCAGCTATCGCCAGCAGGGCATCCTGATCGCGCGTGGATATCCGCTGATCGACATGATCAACCAGATCTACTCGAACAAGGCCGACAAGCTGAAGGGCCGCCAACTGCCGATCATGTATTCGAGCCGTGAACACAGCTTCTTCAGCATCTCCGGCAACCTCGCCACGCAATGCCCGCAAGCCGTGGGCTGGGCGATGGCGAGCGCAGCCAAGGGCGACAGCCGGATCGCAGCGACATGGGTAGGTGAGGGCAGCACGGCCGAGGGCGATTTCCACGCCGCCTGCACCTTTGCCGCCGTCTACAACGCGCCGGTGATCCTCAACGTAGTCAACAACCAGTGGGCGATTTCCAGCTTCTCGGGCTTTGCCGGGGCGGAGCGCACCACCTTTGCAGCGCGCGGGCTCGGTTATGGCATTGCGGCATTGCGGGTGGACGGGAACGATGCGCTGGCCTGCTATGCCGCTGCCGAATGGGCCGCCAACCGTGCGCGTGGCAATCACGGACCGACGATGATCGAATACTTCACCTACCGGGCTGAAGGCCATTCCACCTCGGACGATCCCAGTGGCTATCGCAGCGCACAGGAGCGCGAGGAATGGCCGCTGGGCGATCCGGTCACGCGCCTCAAAAAGCACCTCATCGCGATTGGTGAATGGGACGAGGAACGCCACGCGGCGATGGACCTCGAATGCGCTGAACGGGTCAAGGCGACCACCAAGGAAGCCGAGAAGAACGGCATCCTCGGCCATGGCCTGCACCATCCGTTCCACACCATGTTCGAAGACGTTTACGAAGAACTGCCCTGGCATCTTGAAGAACAGGCCGAGCAGGCGATCCGCGAACGCATCACCAAGTTCGGCACCGAAAGGCCCTTCGGATGAGTGAAGAACCAGCGACCTTGGGCGAAGCCGTTGTCGCAGAACGCCGCATCAACATGATCGAGGCGATCAACGAGGCGCTCGACATCATGCTCGCCCGTGATCCTGACGTGATCATCATGGGCGAAGATGTCGGCTATTTCGGCGGGGTGTTCCGCGCCACCGCGGGGCTTCAGGCGAAGCACGGCAAGAACCGCGTGTTCGATACGCCGATCAGCGAATGCGGCATTATCGGCGCGGCGGTGGGGATGGGGGCTTACGGCCTGCGCCCGGTGCCGGAAATCCAGTTCGCTGATTATATCTATCCCGGCCTCGACCAGCTGATCAGCGAAGCCGCGCGCCTGCGCTATCGTTCGGCAGGCGATTACATCGCGCCGCTGACCGTCCGCTCGCCGTTTGGTGGCGGCATTTTCGGCGGCCAGACCCACAGCCAGAGCCCCGAGGCCCTGTTCACCCATGTCGCGGGCCTGAAGACCGTGATCCCGGCGACGCCGTATGACGCCAAGGGGCTGCTGATCGCGGCCATCGAAGACAATGATCCGGTGATCTTCTTCGAACCCAAGCGCATCTATAACGGGCCGTTCTCGGGATATTACGACAAGCCGGTCGAACCGTGGAAGAAGCATCCCGATTCTGTCGTGCCCGAAGGCTATTACAAGATCCCGCTCGGCAAGGCGCGGCATGTTCGCGAAGGCGAGGCGCTGACCGTGATCGCCTATGGCACGATGGTCCACGTGGCCCAGGCCGTGTGCGAGGCCAAGGGCGTCGATGCTGATATCCTCGATCTGCGCACGCTGGTGCCGCTCGATATCAAAGCGATCGAGGCTTCGGTGGAAAAGACCGGGCGCGTGTTGATCGTCCACGAAGCAACCCGCACGTCCGGCTTCGGCGCAGAGCTTTCCGCGCTGGTCACCGAACGCTGTTTCTACCATCTCGAAGCCCCGGTCGAGCGCGTGACCGGCTTCGACACGCCCTATCCCCACAGCCTCGAATGGGCCTATTTCCCCGGCCCCGTCCGCATCGGCGAGGCGATCGACAAGCTTCTGAAGGACTGACCCGACAATGGCCAAGTTCACATTCAACATGCCCGACGTGGGCGAGGGCGTTGCCGAGGCGGAAGTCGTCGAATGGCACGTGAAGGTCGGTGACCGGGTCGAGGAAGACCAGCACCTCGTCGACGTGATGACCGACAAGGCGACGATCGATATCGAAAGTCCGGTGACCGGCATTGTCACGGCGCTCGCAGGCGAGGTGGGTGACACCATCGCCATCGGCGCGATGTTGCTGGTGATCGAAGTGGAAGGCGAAGCTTCGGAAGAGGAAGCAGAAGCCGCCGCCGAGCAGATCGAGGACGAAATGTCCGATGCGCCGACATCTGACGCGGTGTCCGAGCGGATCGAGGTCGAGAACCCCGATGCGTCGGATGCGGATAATGCGATTGCTGCTGCGCCGCAGGTTGCCGCGTCCGCACCCGCGCCAGCACCGGAATCAAGGACCGAAGCCAAGGTCCTCGCCAGCCCGGCCGTGCGCCAGCGCGCCCGCGAACTGGGGGTGGACCTTGCGCAGGTCAAACCTGCCGAAGATGGCCGCGTGCGCCACGGCGATCTTGACGCGTTCCTCGCCTATAATGCGGGCAGCGGTTTCGGCCTGGCGGGCAAGGCGCGCGGTGACGAGACGATCAAGGTCATCGGCCTGCGCAAACGCATCGCGCAGAACATGGCCGCGGCCAAGCGTCACATCCCGCACTTCACCTATGTCGAAGAATGCGATGTCACCGATCTGGAAACCCTGCGGGCGCAATTGAACGAAGGTCGGGGTGATCGCCCGAAGCTGACCCTGCTGCCGCTGCTGATTACCGCGATCTGCAAGACGATCCCCTCCTTCCCGATGATCAACGCGCGTTATGATGACGAAGCCGGCGTGGTCACCCGTTACGGCGCGGTGCATCTTGGCATGGCGGCGCAGACCGACAGCGGGCTGATGGTCCCCGTGATTCGCGAAGCGCAAAGCCGCAATCTGTGGCAACTCGCTCGCGAAATCGGCCGTCTGGCGGAAGCCGCACGCACCGGCAAGGCGACCTCGGAGGAGCTTTCAGGCTCGACCCTGACGATCACTTCGCTCGGGCCGCTGGGGGGCGTTGCGACCACGCCGGTCATCAACCGCCCGGAAGTGGCGATCATCGGCCCCAATCGCATTGTCGAGCGTCCGATGTTCATTCCCGACGGCATGGGCGGCGAGCGCATTGCCAAGCGCAAGCTGATGAACATCTCCATTTCCTGCGATCACCGCGTGGTCGACGGGCATGATGCGGCGAGCTTCGTGCAGGGGATCAAGCGCCTGATCGAGACGCCTGCGCTGTTGCTGGTGGATTAGATAAAAATATTGCGCCAGAGGCGGCGTTGAGGGCGTTGACAGCCCGAAGCGCCGGCCCTAATGGCGCTGCTCCACGAACGGGACGGCACCGCCGGAACGCTCGAAAGGACAAGATGCGCGGGTGTAGCTCAGTTGGTTAGAGCGCCGGCCTGTCACGCCGGAGGTCGCGGGTTCGAGCCCCGTCACTCGCGCCACTTGTCCCATGGAAAGCTCTCAGGGCATTGAACAAGGCGGGCGTCAGTCCGCCTTTTCTTTTGTCTGAAGCGAGGCTTCGGGCGGGCTCCAGCTGCCGGTTTCCATCCAGATCAGAAAACGCTTCAGCGGCAGCAGCCAGACAAGGCCGAGCACCACGTAAATCACGGTTTGTGCGCCGCCCGACCAGCGCCCGATGATGCCCGGTGCAAAACGCGCGATCACCACGCCATAAACCATCAGGCCGATAAACAGGCTAACGATGCCGAAAGGGATTCGCCAGGTGGGGGTTTCTCGCATCAGATTGATCCGTAAATCCGGGTGGGGGTGACAACCGCATCCAGTGCAGCGTCGTGGGGTTCGGTAGGCAGGGCGTCGCACAGTTGCGCATCCCATGCGAGCCCAACGGCAAGCGCCGGGGGATGTTCCGCCAGCCAGCGATCATAATGCCCGCCCCCTTGCCCCAGCCGGTCAAGCGTTGCGGTAAAGCCCACGAGCGGCACAAACAGCACGTCGGGGACGAGCGGCTCTGCATCGACGGCAGGCTGCAGGATGCCGAACGGACCAACCTCCAGATCGCCTTGCCCGTAAGGATCGGCGTGGCGCCGGAAGGTCATGGACGCGGCGGGGCTGGCGAATTGGGGCAGGGCAAGGACGTGCCCCGCCTCAAGGAAGAACCGGGCATAGGCGGCGGCAGGAGCCTCCCACGGCCCGGCATGATAAACGCCGATCACCGCCTCATGCGGGACAAGCGCCAGCAGCGGTGCAGGCGGACGGTGAAACAACAGACCGCGAATGGCGTCAGGCAAGGCAGTTACATGGGCCTTGCGAGCAGCGCGAAGTGTGCGGCGGAGTTCTGGTTTGGATCTTTCAGTCATTACCACCTGACGGTAGGCCACGGCCCAAAGGGCCGCAAGGCCGACGGGCCGCCCGCAGCGACGCGGCCTTCAGGCCGCATGAGCGAGGAACCCGCAGCCCGGAGGGGCTGCGAAAAACCAGATCGGCCCAAAGGGCCGCAAGGCCGACGGGCCGCCCGCAGCGACGCGGCCTTCAGGCCGCATGAGCGAGGAACCCGCAGCCCGGAGGGGCTGCGAAAAACAAAAAGTGACGGAACCACCATGGGTCGTTTGCGCTAGAAATCCTCTGACGCGTGGTACGTCAGGTGGGCGCCGTATGCCCGAGTTTTCCGGACGAACCAGCAAACAAGGGCAGGGACAACTCCCATTTGGATTACTTATAGCCTCAGGGATGTTCAACGGCTCGTGCCGGGCAGTCCCGCCAAACCCTATCTAGGCGCTTGCGGCCGCCGCTTCAAGCGCGTCGGCGCTGGCTTCGGCGCGGTCGGCAAGGGCTTCAAGCTGCGCGGCAAGTTCATCTTCGGCGGGCGAAGGCACAGCCGCGCCGCCGAACAGGTCGGATTGCGACGTTGGATGCACCGGCGGCGGGGCAGGGCGCGCAGCAGCTTCCCGCGCGGCGGCCAAGTCGGCCTCCAGCGTGGCGATCGCGTTGCTCAATGCCTCCATCACTTCGGGGTCGACTGGGTCGGGCTGGCGCTCTGCGGCGAGGGCTAGCGACTTGCGCGCTTCGGCAAGCTCGTCAGCCATGAACAGCGCCGCGAAGACAAGATTCTGAGCTTCCAGCGGCGCCCGCGCGCTGCCGAGCTGCGCATATTTTTCGGCAATCATCGCGCCCAGTGCCCGGATATGGGCTTCCTGCCCGTCACCGCAGGCGACTGTATAGGTCTTGGGGCCGATACTCAGTGTGACCGTGCTCATGGGGTGTCAGTCCTCCAGCTGGGCCAGTAGATCATCAAGTTCGCGCAGACTTTCAGCTACTTGTTCGCGCAACTTCTCGTGAACATTGACCAACTCCACCACGCGGGCAGACCCGCTGGTGCTTTTGCTGTCTTCGGAGCCGCCCAGACCGCGTGCGGCATCAATGCGCATCATAGCGGCTTCAATCCGGGCAAGCGCGGCGGCGATGCGATCTGCACTCATGACGGTACCGATACCAACAGAAAACATGACGCGCAAAGGCTTGCGAGGGGCTGTTGATAAGTGAAATGCGCCCGGCGCTGGCTCAGATCGGGTGAAGTGACGCGTACGCAAGGTTGACCTCCCCCTTGGGCTCGGCAATGGCACAGCCCGACCAGAACAGGGGTCGAATCGCGCGCAAGTGCGCGGCGGCTCCCGCAGGAGAATTCGTGCCCATGAGCATCGACGCCGCCCGCCTCCAGCCGATGGCCAACGCCATCCGCGCCCTTTCCATGGACGCAGTCGAAGCGGCCAATTCGGGTCACCCGGGTATGCCGATGGGCATGGCCGATGTTGCGACCGTGCTGTTCACAGGGCATCTGAAGTTTGATCCCGGCGCGCCGAAGTGGGCTGATCGGGATCGGTTCGTGCTGTCCGCCGGCCACGGTTCGATGCTGATCTACAGCCTGCTGCACCTGACCGGGTACGCAGCGCCGACGATTGATGACATCCGCAATTTCCGAAAGCTGGGCAGCCCGTGCGCCGGCCACCCGGAAAACTTCATGCTCGACGGCGTCGAATGCACCACCGGCCCGCTGGGTCAGGGGCTGGCGATGGCAGTCGGCATGGCCATGGCGGAACGGCATCTGAATGCGGTGTACGGCGATGATCTGGTCGACCACCGCACTTGGGTGATCGCTGGCGACGGTTGCCTGATGGAAGGCGTCAATCACGAAGCCATCGGCCTTGCCGGGCACCTTGGTCTGGGCAAGCTCAACGTGCTCTGGGACGATAACCGCATCACCATCGACGGCGCGACCGATCTTTCGACCAGCGAAGACATCAAGGCGCGTTACATCGCGACCGGATGGCATGTCACCGAATGCGACGGCCATGACTTTGCCGATATCGAGCGCGCATTGGCCGAAGCAAAGGCCGATCCGCGCCCGTCGCTGGTCGCGTGCTGCACCGTGATCGGCAAGGGCGCGCCCAACAAGCAGGGCACCAGCGCCACCCACGGCGCGGCGCTGGGCGGGGCCGAAGTCGCCGCTGCGCGCGAGACGCTCGGCTGGACGTCCGAACCTTTCGTGATACCTTCCGAAATCGCCGCCGACTGGCGCATGGCGGGCGAACCGGGCAAGGCAGCGCATGGCGCCTGGGCAGGCCGCCTGGAATCCAGCCATCAAAAGGCCGATTTCGAACGCCGCATGGCGGGCGAATTGCCCGACGGCTTCAGCCTGGATGACCATATCAACGGCCTGATCGCCGCCCCGCAAAAGATCGCCACCCGCAAGGCGAGCGAAATCGCGCTCGGGGCGATCAATCCGATGTTGCCCGACACCATTGGCGGCAGCGCCGACCTGACCGGATCGAACAACACGCTGGCGGGCGGCATCGGCACCTTCAACCGCGACAATTACGCCGGCCGCTATGTCTATTACGGCATCCGCGAATTCGGCATGGCCGCCGCGATGAACGGGATGGCGCTGCATGGCGGTGTGATCCCTTACGGCGGCACCTTCCTGGTGTTCACCGATTATGCGCGCGGCGCGATCCGCCTGTCGGCGCTTCAGCACACCCGCGTGATCTATGTGATGACGCATGATTCAATCGGGCTGGGCGAGGACGGGCCGACGCACCAGCCTGTCGAGCATCTCGCTTCGCTGCGCGCCATGCCCAATCTGCTCGTGATGCGCCCTGCCGATGCGGTGGAAACCGCTGAGTGCTGGCAGATCGCTCTGGAGCAGAAGGACCGCCCGACTGTGCTGGCCCTGACCCGTCAGAACCTGCCGCAGCTGCGGCTTGAAGCGGGCGCCAATCTCTCGGCCAAGGGCGGTTACCGCCTCAAGGCGGCGGAAGCGCCGCGCAAGGTGGTGATTCTCGCCACCGGATCGGAAGTCGAACTCGCTTATGCCTGCGCCGCGCAGCTTGAAGCGCAAGGCGTGGGCGCGGATGTCGTTTCCATGGTCTGCACCGAATTGTTCGACGAACAGCCCGCCGCATACCGCGCCGACATCCTGCCCGGCGACGCTCTGATCGTTTCGGTCGAGGCGGCCAGCACCTTTGGCTGGCAGCGTTACACCGGCACCCAGGGCCTCAACATCGGGCTCGACACTTTCGGTGCTTCGGCACCGGCGGGCGATCTGTTTGCCCATTTCGGCTTCACCGCGGAGGCAATAGTCCCGCAAATCATGAACAAATTGAACACGTAAGCAGGAGAACCTCTCATGGCTACCAAAGTTGCCATCAATGGCTTTGGCCGCATCGGCCGTCTTGTTGCCCGCGCTATCCTTGAGCGCACGGACCACGATCTCGATCTCGTCGCGATCAACGATCTCGCCGATGCCAAGGCCAATGCGCTGCTGTTCGCCCATGATTCCGTGCACGGCCGCTTCAATGGCGAAGTGACTGCCGATGGCGATGCGATCATCGTCAATGGCAAGCGTATCGCCGTCACCAAGGAACGCGATCCCGGCAACCTGCCGCACGCCGCGATGGGCGTGGACATCGTTCTGGAATGCACCGGCTTCTTCCAGTCCGACGAAGCCAGCCGCCCGCATCTGGCCGCAGGGGCCAAGCGCGTGATCATCTCCGCGCCGGCGACCGGCGTGTCCAAGACCATCGTGTTCGGCGTGAACCACGAAACGCTAACCGCCGATGACGTGATCATCTCCAACGCCAGCTGCACCACTAACTGCCTTGCGCCGGTGGCCAAGGTGCTGAACGACGTGATCGGGATTGAACGCGGGTTCATGACCACGATCCACAGCTACACCAACGACCAGCGCATGCTCGACCAGATCCACAGCGATCTTCGCCGCGCCCGTGCCGGTGCCCAGAACATGATCCCGACCACCACCGGCGCGGCGCGCGCCGTGGGCCTGGTGCTGCCCGAACTGAAGGGCAAGCTGGACGGATCGTCGGTGCGCGTGCCGACCCCCAATGTCTCGATGGTCGATCTCGTCTTCGTGCCTTCGCGCGATACCACGGCGAAAGAAATCAACGCCGCGCTGAAGGCCGCTGCCGAAGGTGCCATGAAGGGCGTGCTCGATTACACCGACCAGCCGCTTGTTTCGAGCGATTTCAATCACTACCCGGCGTCTTCTACCGTCGATTCGCTGGAAACCAGCGTGATGGAAGGCAAGCTCGCGCGCGTGGTCAGCTGGTATGACAACGAGTGGGGCTTCTCCAACCGGATGATCGACACCGCCGGCGTGGTGGCAAAGTTCCTGTAAGACCTGCTCCCCTCCCGCCACCGGGAGGGGATGAGGAGCAAGCAATGCCCAAGTTCAAGACCCTTGATGATCTGTCCGGCGATCTGACCGGCGAAGTCGCGCTGGTGCGGGTTGATCTCAATCTGCCGATGAAGGACGGATCGGCCACCGATGTGACGCGGGTGGAAGCGGTAAAGCCGACCATCCTCGAACTCGCCGGGCGCGGGGCCAAGGTCTTGTTACTTGCGCATTTCGGCCGTCCGGGCGGGGCGCGCTCCTCCACGCTTTCAACCAGCATGGTGATCGGCGATGTCGAACGGGTGCTGAACGAGGAAATCATGTTCATCCCCGAAGTCACCGGGCCGGTGGTGGCCCAGTCGATCGGCATCCTGCGGGCAGGCGATATCGGGTTGCTCGACAACACGCGCTTCTGGCCGGGCGAGGAAGCGAACGACCCCAACTTTGCGCAGGCGATTGCGGCCAACGGGACGTTGTATGTCAACGACGCGTTCAGCGCCGCGCACCGCGCCCACGCGACCACCGAAGGCCTTGCGCATTTCCTTCCGGCCTATGCGGGCCGTTCGATGGAAGCTGAATTGAAGGCGCTTGACGCAGCGCTCGGCGCGCCAGAACAGCCGGTGGCAGCTGTGGTCGGCGGGGCGAAGGTTTCGACCAAGCTGGCCGTGCTCGAACATCTTGTAGGCAAGGTGCAGCACCTCATCATTGGCGGGGGAATGGCCAACACCTTCCTCGCCGCGCGCGGGGTGAATGTCGGCAAAAGCCTTTGCGAGCATGATCTTGCTGCCACTGTTGCACGGATCATGGACGAAGCCGATCACGCCGGATGCACCGTGCACCTGCCTTACGATGTGGTCGTTGCCAAGGAATTCGCCGCGAACCCCGCGTCGCTGCGGGTCTGCAACGTTCACGAAGTCGCCGAAGATGAAATGATCCTCGACCTCGGCCCGCAAGCGGTCGAGGCATTGGCCGATGTGCTGAAAACCTGCCGCACGCTGGTGTGGAACGGGCCGCTGGGCGCCTTCGAGACCGAGCCCTTCGACGCAGGCACAGCGGCATTGGCGCGCACCGCAGCGGCGCTGACGCTGGAAGGCTCGCTGATCAGTGTGGCGGGCGGAGGCGATACCGTCGCGGCGCTGGCGCAGGCGGGGGTGACAGAAGATTTCACCTATATTTCAACAGCTGGCGGCGCTTTCCTTGAATGGATGGAAGGCCGCGTGCTGCCCGGCGTCGCCGCGCTCGAAGCCTGACTGTGGCGGTGAGCAACGCCGAGATCGAGGCGCTGGCCCTCACCGCGATGCGCGCCTGGGTGGCGGGCGATGCCAAGGCTTTGAAGAAGCTGCTGGCCCGCGATTTCATGATGATGATCGGCAGTGTTCCGCCGCAACTGCTTGATCGCCCAAGTTTTCTGGCCGCGATGGAGCGCGGCTTTGCCTGCACCCGTTTCACCTTCCGCGAAGTAATCATGCGCGCCCACGGCAAAACGGCGTGGCTGGTGGCCGGGGCGGAACTGGAACTGGCGTTGGGGCCGAAGGTATGGTCGGGCGGGTTCCTCGTCACCGACCTGTGGCGCAAGGGCGCGATTGGCGGGTGGAAACTGGCCGAGCGCAGCCTTGCCCGGCTCGACACGGATGACAGCATCGCTCCCGCGATCAGCCGCCTGCAATTGTGGAAGTAAAGATGAGCGAAGCAGTCGAGACCAGTTACGGCGCCCTGAAAGTCATGGAAACGGGCGAATTTGCCGGTTGGCGCTTCTGGGAGGGTGACCCGTTCGAAACCCGCTCAGGACCGTTCTTCTATCGGCGCGAGGATGATGGCAGCTATGTCAGCGCCTTCCGCGCCGAAGATCGCCATATGAACGGCGGCGGTTTCATGCATGGCGGGTGTATGCTGACCTTCGCCGATTTCGCGCTGTTCGCGATCGCCACCGATGCGCTGAACGGCGATCATGCGGTGACACTGAACCTTGCAGGCGATTTCCTCGGCTCGGTCCAGTCCGGCGCGCTGATTGAAGCGCGCGGCGAGGTGACGCGCGGTGGCGGCAAAACCATCTTCGTTCGCGGTTTGGTGACCGGAGACGGTGCGCCTGCGTTAAGCTTCACCGGCATCATCCGCCGTCTTGCCCGGCGCTGATCGGGCGAGTTTCGCCTTCGCGGTTGCAGCATCCGCCGGGCCTCGCTAAGGCCGCGGGCAAAGGGCTCTGCATACCTATGCACAGTCGGTAATGCCGCCCACAAACATCGTACGCGCCAATGGAGAACGCCGCCATGAATACCCAGGAAATGACGAACCGCATCGCCACCGGACAGGGTTTCATCGCCGCGCTTGACCAGTCGGGCGGTTCCACGCCCAAGGCGCTGCGCGGTTACGGAGTCGAGGACGGCGAGTGGTCGGGTGACGAGCAGATGTTCGCCCAGATCCACGCCATGCGCGCCCGCGTTATCACATCACCCTGCTTTGGCAGCGGCAAGGTCATCGGCGCGATCCTGTTCGAACGCACGATGGACGGCGAAGTGGATGGGAAGTCCACCGGCGATGCATTGAAGGCGCGCGGCATCGTCCCCTTCATCAAGGTGGACGAAGGCCTCGCCGATGAAGCGGACGGCGTTCAACTGATGAAGCCAATGGCCAAACTGCCCGCACTGCTGGAAAAATCGGTCGCGGCCGGGATGTTCGGGACCAAAATGCGTTCGGTCATCAAATCGGCGAACCCCGCGGGCATCGCCGCTGTTGTCGCGCAGCAGTTCGAAGTGGCAGCGCAAATCATCGCTGCGGGCCTGATGCCGATCATTGAGCCTGAGTACGACATCACCGCCGCCGACCGCGCCGAGGGGGAGGCGATTCTGCTGGCCGAGATCACGAAGCATCTTGATGCCCTGCCGGATGGTCAGCAGGTGATGCTCAAGCTCTCCATCCCCGCCACCGCGGGCCTTTACACCCCGCTGGCCAACCACCCCAAGGTCCTGCGCATGGTCGCACTGTCGGGCGGTTTCTCAACCGACGACGCCTGCGGACGTCTCGCCAGAAACCCCGGCATGATCGCCAGCTTCAGCCGCGGTCTGCTGCAGGATCTGCGCAAAGGCCAGTCGGACGACGAATTCGACGCGGTGCTCGGCAAGGCCATTGACCAGATCGCCGCTGCCAGCGTCTGAACAGGTGACAGTCTCGGCGTGAGCGACTAGCGAAGCCGCCATGACCGAAACACAGCTTTATCTCATCTCCCCGCTCGATGTGGGCGGGGATTTTCCGGCCCGGCTCGAACGCGCGCTTGTGGCGGGGAAGGGACTTGTCACCGCCTTTCAGTTCCGGGTGAAGGGGATGGAAAGCCACGAAGCCGCCGCGCTGGCTGAACCGCTTCAGGCGATCTGCGCCGCGCATGACGTAGCCTTCATCGTCAATGATTCGGTGTCGCTCGCCAAACGGTTGAAGGCCGACGGCGTGCATCTGGGGCAAGACGATGGCTCCCCCCGCGACGCGCGCGAAGAACTGGGGCGCGAAGCCCAGATCGGCGTCACCTGTCACGCCAGCCGCCATCAGGCGATGGAAGCGGGCGAGGCGGGGGCCGATTATGTCGCGTTCGGCGCGTTCTATCCTTCGACCACCAAGGATAAGGGCCCCGACGCCGAGGTGCCGGATCTTGAACTGCTGGAATGGTGGACGAGCATCTTCGAAATTCCCTGCGTCGCCATCGGCGGGATCACGCCTGAAAACTGCAAGCCGCTGATCGAAGCTGGCGCGGATTTCATCGCGGTATCGGGCGCGGTGTGGGGCGGGGATGAAGTTGCCGCCATCGAAGCCTTCGCGAAGGCGATGCGCGGGTAGAGTCCGCCGCGAGGACGACGTTCTGCTGCAGGAAGCTTAACAGCCCAGCTGATCGGCCAGATCCGTAAAGCTGACAGCCGACCATTCCCACGCCTGTTCGTGATGCGCATCGGGCGCGGGCGCGCCGCCGTATTCTTCGGGGCGGTCGACATAAGCCGTCAGCAATCCACAAGCCCGCGCGCCCGCCAGATCGCCGTGGTGTGCGGCGACGAGGCACAGTTCATGCGGCGCGATGTCCAGCACTTCGGCGGTGTGGAGATAGGCGCGGCGGTCCGGCTTGTAAGCGCCGCTTACGCCTGCGCCTAGGATCGCATCCCACGGCAGGCCGGCGCGGCGCGCCATGTTCATGGTGAGTGAAACATTGCCGTTCGAGCACGTCACAATCGGAAAACGCGCCTTGAGCCGCGTCAGCCCTTCGACCGCGTCGGGCCACGGGTCCAGCCGGTGCCAGGCGCGGTTCCAATCAGCCAGCAGGTCGGGATCGAGTCGCGCCGGATCGACGTCCATGGCGCGCAAGGTCGCCTCAAGCATTTCGCGGTGGAGCACATCGAGCGGGACGAAGGCGCGGCCCGATTTCCGCATCCCGATCATCGCCGCGATATACTGCCCGCGCCAGGCGTCGGCGAAAGCCTCCGCCGCGCTGGCATCCTGTCCGATCATCGCAAGAAAAGTGGCGGATTCGCGCGCCACGCTGGTGCGCCAGTCGACCACTGTGCCGAACACATCGAAGGCGAGCGCTTTGGGCAAGGCCCGGTGTGGTTCGCTTTCCCCCATCTGGTGCCCGCTGCCTTCCCGGTCAGTTCCCGTTGCTGATCCGCGTGCAGATCAGCTTGCTTAAGCTTCCGTCGGCGTTCAGTTTTTGCAGGGTGTTTTCGCCCAGCATGCGGAAGCGCTGGTTTTGTTTGGGGCCGCGGGTGAAGGTGACTTCGCTGCCTCGCAGCAAGTAAATCCCGTTGCCGTTCGGGCTTTCGTAACTTGATGCGGTGCCGATCCGGAACGCTTCCTGCGGCACATCGATGAATGTTTCGCCGCCCGCGTCGCCGGGCAGGGCGCATTGCCAGTCACCGTGGCGCAGAATGCCCAGCACGCCGCCGCTTTGCGCAGCCTTGCTGCCTTGCGGGCGTGAGGTGTTTCGATCGTCTCCGCTGCCATTCGCGCCAACATGCCCGTGGGCATGGCGCGGCAACAGTGCGGCCGCCGCCGCCGCGCTGATCAACAGCAGGAACACGTATCGGGTCTTCATGGGTGCGCCTTACCAGCGACGGCGCAGGCGCGCCAAGCTTTTTGGGAAAGGTGTTTCGCCGGCGATGGTGCCGCCGCTTGCCCGGACCCGCCTGCTCGGCTATGGGCGCGCATCATTTCCGGGCGCGCGCCTTGCTGGCGGTTCGCCTTTCTGCTCTTTCCACCACGTAAAAAGGCCCACAGCCCCATGAAGATCAGCGGCGTCGACATCCGCCCCGGCAATATTCTGGAATATGAAAAAGGCATCTGGAAAGTCGCCAAGATCCAGCACACCCAGCCGGGCAAGGGCGGGGCGTACATGCAGGTCGAAATGAAGAACCTGCAGGATGGCCGCAAGACCAACGTGCGCTTCCGCAGCGCCGACACCATCGAACGCGTGCGGCTCGACACCAAGCCCTTCCAGTTCCTCTATGCCGAGGGTGACGATCTGGTGTTCATGGACAATGACACCTACGAACAGATCACGCTGCCGGGCGACCTGCTCGGCGATGCCCGTCCGTTCTTGCAGGACGGGATGCAGGTGGACCTTGAGCTGTGGGACGAAAAGCCGATCTCGGTCGAATTGCCCTCGCAGATCGAAGCCACCATCGTTGAAGCTGACGCCGTGGTGAAGGGGCAGACCGCCTCTTCAAGCTACAAGCCCGCGATCCTCGACAACGGCGTGCGCATCATGGTGCCGCCGCACATCGGCAGCGGCACGCGCATCATCGTCGATGTTTACGAGCAAGCCTACGTCGGCAAGGCGGGTTAAGCAGCACATGGCAGCTATTTCCGGCCTCATTCGCGTCATGGAGCGCGCCGCGCGCAAGGCGGGCGGGCGCCTGCGCCGCGATTTCGGCGAAGTCGAACATTTGCAGGTCAGCCGCAAAGGCCCGGCCGATTTCGTCAGCAAGGCCGATATCCGCGCCGAACGCACACTTTATGACGAATTGCTCGCCGCCCGTCCGGGCTGGGGCTTCGTCATGGAAGAAGCAGGCGTGATCGAAGGCGATCCGGGCATGCCGCGCTGGATCGTCGATCCGCTGGATGGCACCACCAACTTCCTTCACGGCATCCCGCATTTCGCCATTTCCATCGCCGCGCAGGAACCGCGCGCCGATGGGAAGGGCTGGGGCGATGTTGTTGCGGGCGTGGTCTATCAGCCGATCACCGATCAGACCTTCTGGGCGGAAAAATCCCGCGGGGCATGGCTTCAGGATGCGCGCCTGCGCGTTTCGGGCCGTTCACGTCTGGCCGATGCTTTGGTCGCAACCGGCGTGCCGTTCTTCGGCCACGGTGACTTTGCCGAATGGAGCCGGATTTTCGGCGCGATCGGGCCGGAAGTTGCGGGCATCCGCCGCTTCGGCGCGGCCTCGCTCGATCTGGCCTATGTGGCGCAAGGTCGGTTTGACGGGTTCTGGGAAAGCGGATTGTCCGAATGGGACACGGCGGCAGGCTGCCTGCTGGTGCGCGAAGCGGGCGGCTTCGTCTCCGACTTCCGCGGCCGGTCCGAACCGATTCCCGCAGCGCAGGTGCTGGCGGGCAATGATGCGCTGCATTCCAAGCTGCACAAGCTGCTGGCAGGGGCCCTGCGATAAGGTGTTGAAAGGGTCTGGTGGCGGTTAGACCCCCTCCAGACCCCGGTTAGACCCGCCTTTGCCTGCGCTGTGACAATGTTTCTGCGTGGCAGACCTTCGGTTCCACGTGAAACATTGGCCGGCTTCACTTGCCAGCGGGATTATGCCTCGCTAACAGCCCGGTCATCCGCTCTGGTAGCCCCTGTGGTGGAATTGGTAGACGCGCTCGACTCAAAATCGAGTTTCGAAAGAAGTGCCAGTTCGAGTCTGGCCAGGGGCACCATTCAACGCGATTTTCCACAATCGGCTTGTGCTAAACGGCTGAGGGTCTAGCCTTCGGGCAGGTCATGCTGGAAGCTCCATCCTATCACGCGATTGCTGCGATGGCTGTGACCATTGCGATGTTCATCGCCTTTGCGCGCGGGCGATACCCGGAAGAAATCATCTCGCTGGTCACCATCGCCGTGATCGGCGTGGGTCTGTATTTTGCCCCTCTGGCGGGGACCAAGCCAACCGATGGTCTTGCGCTTGCGTTCGGCGGGTTCGGCCATTCGGCGCTGATCACGATCTGCGCGCTGATGATCATGGGACGGGGGCTGGTGGTGACCGGCGCGCTGGAGCCATTCGCGCGGCTTCTGGAAAATGTCTTCAGGTTCAATGGGCAGCTTGGTCTGTTGATCGCGCTGTTGCTGGCATTCTTCCTGTCCATGTTCGTCAACGACACCCCGGTGATGGTACTGCTGATCCCGATCATAGTCGCCATTGCGGCCAAGGGGCTGATGGCATCGTCCAAGGTGCTGATGCCGGTCAATACTGCCGTGCTGCTGGGCGGGATGGCGACGACGATCGGCACTTCGACCAATATCCTCGTTGTCAGCATCGCCGACGACATCGGGATGGCGCCGATCGGGGTGTTCCAGTTCACGCCGATCGTTCTGATCGCGGGAGTGGTGGCGCTGCCCTATTTGTGGCTGGTGATGCCGCGGATGCTGCCGGACAACAGTGTCACGCCGGATAATGCGCGGCGGATATTCCACACCCGCCTGCGGGTCGGCGCGACCAACGCAATGGCAGGCGGCGACCTGTCCAGCCTTCAGGGCAAGCTGCCTGAGGGGATCACCGTTCACAATGCGCCCGCCGGGCCGCTGCCGCTCGATCACCGCTGGCACATTTCCGGCACGCACGAAGCTATCGAGGAGGCCGCCCGCGCCTTAAAAGGCGATCTCGCCCCGACATGGGTAATCGACCGCATCCGCAACGTTTCCAAATCGCGCGGGGAGGATATCGTGGCGGTGGAGATGACGGTGACGGCAGATTCGCGCCTCATCAGCCGGACGCTGGCGACATCCGGCATTGCCGATCTTTACGGGGTCGCCGTGCTCGGCATCCACCGGCTGAAGCGCATGCCGGGTGATGGCGATGCCTATGATGATGCAGGCGATCACCGGATCGTCGAAGGCGATGTGCTTCTGGTCATGGGAATCGAGGAGGACTTGCAGAGCTTTGCCCGCAACGACGCCCTGCTGCGTCTGGAAGGTGCACGCGAATTGCCGCGCCGGTCAAAGGCGGTGCTGGCGGGCGCGATCATGCTTGGCGCTATCGCCACAGCCTCGCTCGGCGTGCCGTGGTTCGACGGGCTGGATTATGCGCCGATCAAGCTGCCGATTGCTATCTCTGCGCTGGCGGGAGCGATCATCATGTTCGTGACCGGTTGTGTGAAGTTCGACCGCGTGGGCCGCGCGCTGTCCGCCAAGGTCATCGTGCTGATCGCGGCAAGCCTCGCCATCGGGCGGGTTATCGACGAAAGCGGCGCGGCGGAGTGGCTGGGGCAGGCGCTTTCGCTGGGGCTGGCCTACCTGCCGCCCGCGCTGGTGCTGTCGGCGATCATGCTGTTCGTGACGGTACTCACCAATTTCGCGTCGAACGCGACAGCGGCGACTATCGGAACACCGATCGCATACAGCATCGCGCTCCAGCTTGGCCTGCCGCCCGAGCCGCTGGTGCTGGCGGTGCTGTTCGGGTGTAATCTCGCCTTCGCTACGCCGATTGCTTACCAGACCAATCTGCTGATCATGTCCGAAGGCGGGTACGAATTCGGCGATTATGTTCGGGCGGGCCTTCCGGTAGTGGCGTTGATGGTAACGGTGCTCTCGGTGTTGCTGGTCGTGTGGTACGGGCTTTGAACGAGACGGGGAGAATGACATGAATCGTTTGGCATGGACCGGGATGAGCGCGCTGGCGGCGCTGGCAGCAGCGCCCGCAAAGGCGGATGAATTGCGCGATGCGGTGGCGGCGGACTTGCCGGCGCTGGTGACGCTGTATCAGGACCTCCACGCCAATCCCGAATTGAGCTTTCAGGAGGTCGAAACCGCCAGGAAGCTCGCCATTCGTGCGCGGGCGCTGGGCTTTGAAGTCACTGAAGGCGTCGGCAAGACCGGCGTTGTCGCAGTGATGCGGAACGGCGCGGGGCCGACCGTGATGCTGCGCGCCGACATGGACGGGTTGCCGGTGATCGAGCAGACCGGGCTACCCTATGCCTCCAAGGTACGGACTGTCGCGCCGAACGGGACCGAGACGGGGGTGATGCATGCCTGCGGGCACGATACACATATGACCGCGTGGATCGGCACGGCGCAACTTCTCGCTAAGCGCCGGGCAGAATGGTCCGGCACGCTGGTGATGATCCTCCAGCCCGCCGAGGAGATCGGACAGGGCGCAAAGGCGATGCTCGACGACGGGCTCTACTCGCGCTTTCCCAAGCCGGATTTCGTGCTCGCCTTCCATGATGCGGCCCAGTTCCCGGCAGGGCAGATCGGCTATTCCAAGGGTTTTGCACTCGCTAACGTCGATACGGTCGATGTGGTGGTGCCGGGGGTAGGCGGCCACGGCGCCTATCCGCACACCACCAAGGACCCGATTGTCATCGCCTCCAGCATCGTGATGCGGCTTCAGACCCTCGTCAGCCGCGAGCTCAATCCCAGCGATTCGGCGGTGGTCACGGTGGGCAGCTTCCAGGCGGGCGCGAAGCACAACATCATCCCGGACGAGGCGAGGCTCCAGCTGACCGTCCGGAGTTACGAGGACAAGACGCGCCAGCACCTGCTCAACGGGATCGCCCGAATCGCGAAGGGAGAAGCGATTGCAGCCGGAATGCCCGAGAACAGGATGCCCAAGGTGACGGTGCAGGACCCATACACCCCCGCGACCTATAACACCCCCGAGTTTACGGAAACGGTAATGGCGGGCTTGAAGCCCCGCTTCGAGGGACGTCTGTTCGAAGCCCCGGCGGTCATGGGCGGCGAGGACTTCAGCCAGTACTACCGGGCAGACAAGGCCAACGTCGAGTCGCTGATCTTCTGGGTGGGCGGCGTTGCCAAAGACCAATGGGATCGCGCCCAGAAAGGCGAGATTCAACTGCCATCGCTCCATTCGCCGTTCTGGGCACCGGATGCTCCGGTGGTGATCGCCACGGCGACCGAGGCACTGACGGCAGCGACGCTGAAGCTGATGGCGAAGTAGGCTTCCCGCCTTCAAATAGGGAAGCGATAGGACATAGAAGGCTCAAAAATTCGGCCGCCGGAGCGCGACCCCGCGGGGTGCATTCCGGCGGCCGTTTCTCCTCCCCAGGAGAACTGTGAAACGGGTTACTCGCCCGACGCGGGCACGTAGGTGCCGAGACGGTGATGGAGCGCATTGATCTTGGCCAGCTCCTCACGGTCTTCAGTCGCGCGGGCATGGCTTTCCAGCGCGCGGCGCAGCAGCTTCATGTCGGCCGTCGAAAGCAGCGCACGGGCGCGGGCAGGCTCGGTCTTGGGGGTGTCGGTATCGGTCATGTCACTCTCCGCTGGGTGATGTCACCCGCAGGTCCTTAGGCGGCTTTCGGGGCAACCGGAAGGCTGCAATTCGCAGCCCTCCGGCCCTCTCCCGGGTGTCTTAGGCCGCCTCGAACTGGTTCATCGTGTTGTGGGCGCCGCCGGCCTTCAATGCAGCTTCACCGGCGAAGTATTCCTTGTGATCATCGCCGATGTCGCTGCCCGACATGTTCTGGTGCTTCACGCAGGCGATACCCTGACGGATTTCCTCGCGCTGCACGTTCTTGACGTAACCGAGCATCGCCTGTTCGCCGAAGTATTCGCGGGCGAGGTTGTCGGTGCTGAGCGCGGCCGTGTGATAGGTCGGCAGCGTGATCAGGTGGTGGAAGATGCCGGCCCGCGCAGCAGCATCGCGCTGGAAGGTGCGGATCTTCTCGTCGGCTTCGGCGCCCAATTCGGTGCCGTCGTAGTCGACGCTCATCAGCTTGGCCCGGTCATAGGCCGACACATCCTTGCCCGCTTCGGCCCAGGCATCGAACACCTGCTGGCGGAAGTTCAGCGTCCAGTTGAAGCTTGGCGAATTGTTGTAGACGAGCTTTGCGTTCGGCACGACTTCGCGGATGCGATCCACCATTTCCGCAATCTGTTCGACGTGCGGCTTTTCGGTTTCGATCCACAGCAGATCGGCGCCGTTCTGAAGCGACGTGATGCAGTCCAGCACCACGCGGTCGACACCCGTTCCGGCGCGGAACTGGTAGAGGTTCGAGGGCAGTCGCCTGGGCGCAAGCAGCTTGCCGTCGCGGCTGATGAACACCTGACCATTGGTGATGTTGGCCGGATCGACTTCATCGGCATCGAGGAAGCTGTTGTACTGGTCGCCCAGATCGCCCGGTTCCTTGGAAAACGCGATCTGCTTGGTCAGGCCGGCGCCGAGCGAGTCGGTGCGGGCAACGATGATCCCGTCTTCCACGCCCATTTCGAGGAACGCCATCCGGCAGGCGCGGATTTTCTGGAGGAAATCCTCGTGCGGCACGGTAACCTTGCCGTCCTGGTGACCGCACTGCTTTTCGTCCGAGACCTGATTTTCGATCTGGAGCGCGCAGGCGCCTGCTTCGATCATCTTCTTGGCGAGCAGGTAGGTCGCCTCGGCATTGCCAAAGCCTGCGTCGATGTCGGCGATGATCGGCACGACATGGGTTTCGTAGTTGTCGATCGCATTCTCGACGCGCTTGGCTTCCACAGCATCACCGGCCTTGCGGGCATCGTCGAGCGCGCGGAACATCATGCCCAACTCGCGGGCGTCGGCCTGCTTGAGGAAGGTGTAGAGCTCCTCGATCAGGGCGGGAACCGAGGTCTTCTCGTGCATCGACTGGTCGGGCAGGGGCCCGAATTCGCTGCGCAACGCAGCGACCATCCAGCCCGACAGGTAGAGGTAACGCTGCTTGGTGGTGCCGAAATGCTTCTTGATCGCAATCAGCTTCTGCTGCGCGATGAACCCGTGCCAGCAGCCGAGCGACTGGGTGTATTGCGCGGGGTTTGCGTCATAGGCGGCCATATCGGCGCGCATGATCTTTGCGGTGTGCTTGGCAATGTCGAGCCCGGTCGCGAAGCGGTTCTGGATCGCCATGCGGGCGGCGCTTTCGGGATCAATAGCGGCCCAGCTCGGCCCGCTCGCGGTGACAATGTCGCGCATACGGGTGATGGTGTTCTGGTAAGTCATGTGCATCTCCTGTCCATCCTGGGGAGTGGTGCGAGTCCGGTGAGGGAAGCGCGCCGCTGGATGCACAGGCTTTGGCGTGTTGCGGCGCAGCATGACAGAGAAAGTTACAGAAAATCGTGTCTACAAGCAGACATTTGGCCATGATCTTGTGTCAACATGTAAATAATGTTACAAACGCCACATGGCTGACACCACTATCCTTGCAGGTCCCGCGCTCCGCCGCCTTCGCAAACGCGAAGGCCTCACCCAAGCCGTGATGGCTGGCATACTTGGCATTTCGCCCTCCTATCTTAACCTCATCGAACGCAATCAGCGTCCGCT
>JBEQBX010000010.1:0-49489 GCA_041639595.1 Porphyrobacter sp. | reverse complement strand
AGGGCCAGCACAAATGCCTGGCTTTCTCAGTGCGATGCGGGTGTAGCTCAATGGTAGAGCAGAAGCTTCCCAAGCTTACGACGAGGGTTCGATTCCCTTCACCCGCTCCAGCCGTCCCTTCACCCAACAGCCGACCGGTTGACCGAAGGTGCCGCCTGCCTGGTTATTCCGGAAGGCGCGACCGGTAGGTTATGTTTACCCGGTCGGACAGCAGCATATACGGAAGCCAGATCGCAATGCTGATTGCCACCTTGGTAAGGTTCCCTTCGAGCAGCGTCACCAGCGGCGCGGTTACCGCTGCGGGCAGCGAGCCGATCTGGCTGAGTTGATTGGCAATCAACAGCTGCATCAATATGTCGGTCATCCAGACGAACAACAGCATCCGCGGAAAAAGCGGAACATTACGCAGCGCCATGACAAAGGCGACCATGTAAAAGAAATTCATCACAATCACATCGAACGACATGACGATGAAAAGAGCCATGGCCCAATCAGGCGCGTGCATGCTGATCGCGGGTACTGCGACGAAAAATTCGCCGCTACGGATCAGCACGTTGAGGATCAGACCGACCAGCAGCGACGCCAGAAAGCCGGCAGGGCCAAACAGCGGGTGGGCGCTGGCCTGATCGGGGCTGATGTTTTGCCATTTTCCGACGAAAGAGAAATGGAACAACAGCGGCTGGCGCGCGCGATCTCCGGCGAAAGCCGACCGGGCAATCAGATAGCCTGAAACAGGCGCAGCGATGATTGCGCTGTACATGACCAGCATCGGCAGCGCGTCCCATGCGTTGTGCACGGGCGAGGCGGGGAAGGCCATGCGCAGCGCGGCGGCACAGCCGGCAAACGCAATCCACGCGGCTGCGATCCACACCATGCGCTGGCTCAGGAAAGGGGCAACGGCAAGGCTGCGCTGGTATAGCGATTGGCTATAGCTGGCGAACAGTCTGGTGACAGAGTGCTTGATCGCGTGCGCGTAGGCCAAGACATTCTCCGATCTTTATCCGTCATCACCGGCCCGCGAATCGGGTGGGCGAATCAAGAGCGGCCGATGCCGCGGACGTGGAAAGACTGCTTTAAAACGAAACACCTTCTGTTCGGTTAATGGCAACGTTAACCGATGGGGTTAACCTTTGCCTGCATTAACTTACTGATAACTAACATGCTGCCATTTTTGGTTTAAAATTCGTTGACGATATCTGCAAATTCGCAGCAGTATAAGGACGTTCGGGGGAAACTGAACTCCGGGATCACGGCTAACGTGCTCCGGCATAATAATAACATGGTCGTGCATCCCGTAAGGGTGGAATCCTTCGACAGGCGTCCCGCCGGCGAGTCCGGTCTGGCGTGTTTTCAATCGGCCACGTTGGCCAAATACGTAAGGACTGTACCATGAAGAACCTCATCAAGAATTTCCTTAACGACGAAGCCGGCGCTTCGGCTGCTGAATACGCTCTGATCCTTGCGGTCATCGGTGTGGCTATTGGCGGCGCTGCTCTGGCGCTGGGCGGCGTAATTGAAGATTCGATGCTGAACGCGGCCGCGAATGTACGGGATTGTTCGGTCGACGGCGGCTCCGGCGCCTGCACTCCCACCGCAATTCCAGGTGGAGCTCCTGCTGCAGGCGGATAAGGCTTGCGAACCTCCCCCGGCTCACCGCCGGGGGAGGTACTGTTTTGTAATTCAGAGTATTTCTGCTTTTCGGGGGGAGAAGCGTCGGTGCAAAACCGGAACGTCTTTATCATGATCGGGGCGTTGGTGATCGCGGCTTTTGCCGTGTTCTTGGCCAACGCCTATCTCACCGGCGTCGAAGAAAGCGTCGAGGTGAAGGCAGAATTACAGGCCGTGACCCCCATCGTCGTGGCCACCCAACCGCTCGACTTCGGCGACCCGCTTACGCCTGAAAACGTCAGGCTCCAGAATTTCCCGGCCGGTTCGATCCCGCAAGGCGCGTTCCGCACTGTTCGTCAGGCGCTGGCTGATAACCGTGTCGCGCTGCGCCCGATCGTGCCGGGCGAACCGGTGCTGGCTGACAAGGTCAGCGGAGCGAGCGGCAGGGCCGTCCTCGCCGCCAATCTGCCTGAAGGCATGCGCGCCGTTGCCATTCCGCTTACCGAAGTTACCGGTGTGGCCGGGTTTGTACGTCCCGGTGATACGGTTGATGTGCTGCTCACCCGGCAGATACCCGGTGACGGCGCTGAACAGAGCGATTTGATGTCGGACATCATCCTTGAACGGGTGAAGGTGCTGGCCATTGATCAGGTCGCCAGCGAAACCGAAACCGCTCCGAAAGTCGGTAATTCAGCGGTGCTCGAAGTCGATCCGCTGCAGGCCCAGCAGCTGGCGATTGCCACCAAGATCGGCACGCTCAGCCTGACGTTGCGCAACATCGAATCGCAGGAAGCTGTTAAAGGGCGCACTGTCACCAATCGCGATATCGGCAATTCACGGATCTACTTCCGGAAAGCCCCGGCCCAGCGGGCAGCGGCTAACACCCAGTTTGCCCCCGCGGCTGCACTGCCCAGCGGCCAAACCGCGCGGCCTGTACCCGCCGCACCCAGTGGCCCCAGCATGACGATTTACCGCGGCATAGAAGGCCAGGCCTACCCTGTCGGCCTCCTCGGAGGGAAAAAATGAGACATCTCCTCGCAGCCGCTCTGCTGGCGTCAGCCGCCCTTGGCTCGGTGCCTGCACAGGCCCAATCGGTCGGCGCCGATATCCACGCCGGCGATCTCGAAGTCGCGATCAACAAAAGCCAGATCGTCACCGCCGATCGCGTTATCGATCGCGCCATGATCGGCAATGATACCATCGCCGATGTGATGCCGGTGTCCGATCGTTCGATCTACATTCTGGGCAAGACCGTCGGCACCACCAGCCTGACGCTGTATGACAAGATGAACCGCGTCATCGCGGTGATGGACATTTCGGTTGGGCCCGATGTGGAGGCGCTGCGCCTCCAGCTGGCAGAAATGTTCCCTGGCCAGACCATCGACACGCGCCTGACCAATGGTAAGCTGATGCTGAACGGCGTTGTGAAGGATGCCGGTGTGGCTGGCCGCGTGGCGCAGCTCGCCAGCGCCTATGCCGGTGACAATGTCATCAATATGCTTGCGGTCAGCAGCCCGCAGCAGGTGATGCTGGAAGTCCGCTTCGCAGAAGTGAACCGCACGGTGGGCGAAAAGCTCGGCGTCAGCGGCTTTGGCGGTTCGACCAATGGCAATTTCAACGGTGCGATCGGCAGCGGCGCCTCGTCAGTGACGGATCCGTTGCTGGGCAACCGCCTCCAGCTTGATCCGATCCTCGACCAGTTCGGCATCTTCAGCGCGCTGTTCAAGATTGGCGACGTTGATATCGAAGCCTTCCTCAATGTTCTGGAAGAACAAGGCCTTTCCAAGACCCTGGCCGAGCCGACGCTGGTGGCCCTTTCAGGCGAAAAAGCATCATTCCTGGCCGGCGGCGAATTCCCCATTCCGGTGGTGCAGGGCGGCGGCGGCGGCGGCGGTGGCGGCGGCCAGCAGGCGATCACGATCCAGTTCAAATCCTTCGGGGTCAGCCTCGGCTTCACGCCGACGGTGCTGGGCGACAATGTGATCAATCTGATCGTCGAACCCGAAGTCAGCTCGCTCGATCCGTCAGCGTCGGTCACCATCAATGGTCTGACCGTGCCCGGCCTGCAGACCCGGCGCGCCTCGACAACGCTGGAGCTGCGCGACGGGGAAAGCTTCGTGCTGGCGGGGCTGCTGCGCTCCGAGTTCCAGACCAATGTCCAGCAGCTCCCGATCCTCGGCTCGATCCCGATCATCGGATCGCTGTTCCGTTCCAGCCGGTTCCAGAAGGGCGAGACCGAACTGCTGATTGTGGTGACACCCCGGCTGGTCAAGCCGATGCGGCCCGATCAGGTGCGATTGCCGACGGACCGCGTGGCCGATCCCGATGCCGCCGAAACGCTGCTGCTGGGCCAGGATTACAAGCCCAAGGCGCTCCCACCGGCGGGATCACCCATTTCCACGAACCCGGAGAAGAGCGGCTATGAATACTAAGCGCATGATAGCTGCGGGCGCGGCGATCGTCTGCCTCACCGGGTGCGCCACCTATGGCAACATGGACGGTGCCTACGATCCCGAAGCGTTCGGCGAGGCCAATCGCCAGTCCTATGCCGCCATGGTTGTCAATCCCGAGCCGGTATACACCGAAGACATGACCACCAGCGGTGAAAAGGCCGCCGATGCCGTCAAGCGTTATCAGGACGATGCCGTCAAGCAACCAGACCCTGTGTCTAGCTCTGCCGGCCCTGACGGCGGATGATCCAGGAGCGTTGATCGGTGACGGGGTACAGGATCCTCATTGATTTTGCTCGGGATCGCAGTGCTGCGATCGCTCCGATGTACGCGATGGCGCTATTCGGTTTGATCATGATTGCCGGGGTCGGCTGGGATTATAGCCGCATGGCAACCATGGACAGCGAGCTGCAGAACGCAGCCGATCAGGCAGCGCTGGCCGCCGCCACGCAGCTGACCGGTGTGACCGGTGCACGGGCCAATGCAACCGCAGCAGCCACCAATTATCTGGCCACCGCCGGAAGCCAGTGGGCTAATGAGACGCGACTTGCCAATGATGGTAAAGGGCGAACCATTGGCGGGCTTAGCTATGAATTCTTCCAGACATGGAACCACACCACCGATGTGCCCGGCGCTGCGGCCACATCTGATGCCGACGCCCGCTATGTGCGGGTGACGGTTGATGGGCGCGAAGCGTTCTACGCGCTCACTGCGATCGGCGGCGTTCTTTCATCGGGCGAACTATCCGCAAGGGCGGTGGCGACCCTCGAAGCATCCGCCTGTAACGTACCGCCGCTGATGGTGTGCGCGCCTTCAGGAAATTCAGGCTTCCCCGATGCCAATGATATCGGCATCGCGCTGGATCTGCGCGAAGGCCCGCAAAGTAGCGCGGAGTTCACGCCCGGCAATTTCGACCTGCTCGACATCGATTACGCCAACGTGGCCAATAATCTGCAGAACCGGACGCTGGGCCTCAATTCGGATTTGCTCGGTTGCACTGCAGCGCAAATCACCACGGCGCCGGGGCGGCGCACCACGCAGAACACGGCATTCAATAGCAGATTCGGGATCTACCCGAACGGCCAGAACACATCGTGCCGGGCGAATGGTGATTTCTGCCCCGGTGATCTGACCCGCAACGATCTGGTGCGGCGTGTAACGGTGAACAACTTCAACCAGCTGCCCCCTGCGACCCTGCCGACTTCGCCCGGTGAAAGCGCAGCCTGCGCTGATAACCCGGGCGGGGACCTGATCCCCTTCTCCGAAGTCCCCGTGACCCCTGCCGTGGCCAAGCAGGGCTTCCCGCTCGACACGTGTCAATCGCTTGGCCTTGCGGGCTGCCTCAGCTTTGGTGACGGGGCATGGCCGGTCGATACCTATCTGAGCCAGATTCACGGGACGAACTCTGCATCGGTCCCGGGGCTTGATGCGAACGGCAACGGCCAGATCAGCCGCTACGAGGTTTATGAGTGGGAACGCGCCAATGCTGCGCGGAGAGAGGTGAAGGAACTGGCGCGTATCCGTAACGCAAACGGCAACGGAGGGACGCTGTATTGTTCGGCCCCGCGCCCGATCGAAGGGACACCGGTCGTGCCCTCGAACACGCAGAAAGATCGCCGCATCGCAACGGTCGCCGTAGTGGACTGCACTGGCAATAACGGCCGTTTCGACGTCAATACATTCCGATATGTCGATCTTTTTCTGCTCGGGCCTATCACTGGCCCCGCCGGGGCCAATGAACTGAAAGCCGAAATAGTCGGCCCTGCGCGCCGCGCCGATGGCGGAACCGGGTTCCAGAACTTTGGCCGCAAAAAGCCGGTGCTGGTCCAATGATTGTGCGCTTCATCAAAAGCCGTTGCGGCACCGCGGCAACCGAATTTGCACTGGCTTTGCCCATGATGCTGGCGTTGCTGTTCGGGGCGATGGAAGCAGGGCATTTTTTCTGGACGCAGCACAAGATCGTCAAATCCGTGCGCGACGGCGCACGTTTCGCATCGCGCCTGGATGTGGAACGCCTGTGTGCGGGTGACGAGACGCTGCTAACGGAAATTCGCAATGTCACGTCAACCGGTCAGTTTGCCGGCGGGGCCAGGCCCAAGGTTCCCGGTTGGCAGCCAGCCTCTGTAAACGTCGCTGTTTCCTGCGGGGCCTTTGTCGACACAGGGATTTATGCAGACCTGGGGAACGAAGGCCCATTGGTGACTGTGTCATCAGGGGCAGTTCTTTATCCTTCGATCCTCGGCGGGCTTGGTTTCGTCGATAACACCATCAATCTTTCGGCAAGATCAAGCGCCGCCGTGGTGGGCATATGATCCGCCTCCGTTCCTTCTGGCGTGATACGCGTGCAGCTTCGGCGGCCGAATTCGTTCTGGTTTTGCCGGCGGCGCTGCTGCTGCTGTTCGGCATTATCGATGTCGGCAATTACGCGTGGACGCTCAACGAGTACGAAAAAGCGACCCAGATGGGTGCGCGGTATGCGGTGGTCACGGACCTTGTTTCGCCGGCGCTGGCACAGCAGACTTATGTAGGCGCCAATTGCAACGGCACGACCTTGCGCGCCGGCGACAGGATATGCCGCGAAGCCCTCGGCACGGTTCAGTGCAGCGGCGCTGGCTGCCAGTGCGTTGCAGGCCCTTGTCCAAGCGGCACTCTGTCCAATGCAGTCGCATTCAACGCACTCGTTGCGCGGATGCGGGTCTTCCAGCCTGCCATCACCGGAGGCACTGTGCGTGTCGAGTACCGGGGGTCAGGCGTAGGTTATGCCGGAGATCCCAACAAACCTGAAATTGCCCCTCTTGTGACTGTGCGGATCGTAAACGCGACGTACACTCCCATAAGCCTGTCACCTTTCGGCGTCGGTGTTCCTTTACCAGACTTCTCCTATTCTTTGACCCTCGAAGATGGAGAGGGAGCGACTTCAAGCTGAATGGATAAGTATATGACCATGTCAGAATCTCTCACCCTGTTCCGCCGGCGGCTAACGCGAATGTGTACTTGCGTGGTGGCTTCGGAACGTGAGCTCGCTCACCTTGAGAGCCAGTTTCCCGAAGATCTTAAGGATATGTTCCTGGGGGTCACTTCTCCGGCCAGTGCGGCTTTACCTGCGCTGCCTACCCAATCGCCAAACGTGCTTGTGATCGAAGTTGACCCTGCATCGCCCGGTTCCGTCGCGCGGCTCGAACAGGCAGCCTTACGGCATCCCGACGTTCCGATCATTGCGGCGGTTGAGAACCTTGATTTGAACAAGGTTCGCAAGTTGATGCGTCTCGGCGTCAAGGACGTCGTCACTTTGCCATTCAATGCTGACGAACTTCTGCGGGTAGTGATCGACGTCAGCACCGCCTTGCCTGACGTTTCAGCCAATCTTGCGCCGATGCTGGCAGTAGCCCACGCGTCGGGAGGGATCGGGGCAAGTACCGTCGTCTCGCACCTGGCAGCGGCCATAACAATGCAGGACGAAAACGCCCGTTGCTGCATTGTCGATCTGGATCTCCAGTTCGGAGAAATGGCTTCGCTGTTCGGCGTCCCGTCCACGACCGGTGTGGTCGATTGCCTTGATGCCGGATCCCGAATGGATTGGGACATCATCGAAAATGCCGTGACCAAGGTCCGCCCGAGAATCGATCTTCTGGCGGCCCCTCGTGATATTCCGCCGCCTGAAGCGATCGACGCCGATCAGCTGCTCACGCTGCTGGGTATGCTCAGGCAGCAATATGATCATGTGCTGCTCGATTGCTCGGCCTCGTGGACGAACGCCACCCTATCTGCCGCGTGCGCCTGCACCAGCCTGCTGGTGATGGTTGATCAATCAGTCCGGAGCGTCGGCCGTGCGAACAAGATGATTTCACTGCTGGATAATGTCGGCGTTGAACAAGGCGATGTGCGCCTCGTGGTCAACCGCGCCGAAAAACGCCTTTTCCAGGCGATTGATGTCAAGGACGTTGGCAAGACGCTCAAAAGGGACATCGCCGGGATCATTCCGGTGGTGAAATCCGGTCTGCAGGAAGCGCAGGTTCGGGGCGTTCTTCTGAGTGAGGAGGAACCCCGCAGCCCCTTCGCCAAGGCTTTTGCTCAGCTGGCAGACAACATGATTACACCGGATGGTGATCAATCATGAAGTGGTCGATCAAAAAGGGCGAATTAGAGCTGAATAACCTGGTTGAACAAGAACAACCGGACGTAGCGGCGCCCTCGGAAAATCCGTCGGTGCAAACCGAAGAGCAGGCCGCGATCATCGAGCTCAAGGTATCGATCCACCGCCTGCTTCTTGACAAGATCAACCTTGGCGCGCTGGAAAAGCTGCCGCGGCCTGCAATCCGCATGGAAATCGCGGAGATCATCAGTGAAATGCTCGCCGAGCGGCGAGAAAACCTCAATCGCACAGAGCGTGAGGCTCTGGTCGACGATGTTCTTGACGAGCTACTCGGCCTTGGACCGCTCGAGCCACTGCTGCAGGATGAATCAATCACCGATATCTTGGTCAATGGCCCCAAGATTGTGTTTGTCGAGCGCTTCGGCAAGCTGGAGCGCGCCGCCACGACGTTTCAGGATGAACGGCACTTGATGCGGATCATTCAGAAGATTGTCAGTGCCGTGGGCCGCAGGATCGACGAATCTTCACCCTTCGTCGATGCGAGACTGGCCGATGGTTCGCGCGTGAACGCGATTGTTGCCCCATTGGCCGTCGACGGATCGCTGCTGTCCATTCGCAAATTCGCGAAAAAGAAGATCGGCATGGATCGCCTGGTCGAGTTCGACAGTCTCACCCCTGCCATGGCTGAAATCCTGCGCACTGTCGTGGCAATGCGCAAAAATGTCCTGATCAGCGGCGGCACCGGTTCGGGCAAGACAACTCTGCTCAATGCGCTTTCATCCTACATCGGTGGCAGCGAACGCATCGTGACCATTGAGGACAGCGCCGAGCTGCAGTTGCAGCAGGAGCATGTAGCCCGACTGGAAACCCGACCTGCCAATATCGAAGGCAAGGGCGAGATCAGCCAGCGCGATCTTGTGAAGAATGCGTTGCGTATGCGCCCTGACCGGATCGTGGTGGGCGAAGTCCGCGCAGGCGAAGCGTTTGACATGCTGCAGGCGATGAACACCGGCCATGATGGCTCGATGACCACGGTCCACGCGAATACGCCGCGCGATGCATTGGCGCGCGTTGAACAAATGATCGGCATGAGCGGCATCGATATGCCTGCCCGGTCTGCCCGGGCGCAGATTGCGTCTGCAGTAAACATTGTTGTTCAAGTCGGTCGGCTTTCGGACGGCCGGCGCAAAGTGATGAGCGTTTCGGAGATTACCGGCATGGAGGGCGAAACCATCACAATGCAGGAAATCTACCGCTTCAAAGCCACTGGCCGGACCGAGAACGGCGACGTGTTAGGCAGGTTCGAGGCGACGGGCATCCGACCCAAGTTTGCGGCTGATGCTGCTGCCGCGGGGATCAATCTGTCAGCCGATCTGTTCCGGCCTGAGCACAGGGCGGGTTGAGCATGATCGAAACCATCCTGAAACTTGGGATACTGCTCGCACTTTTCGCGGCGACCTTCATTGTCGTTCAGGCCGTTCTGAATGCTGCATGGGTGCGGCGCTCGCGCCTCAACACGATCAATCAGCGAATGAAGATGATCAGCGAGGGGCGCAGCCGGGAAGAAGTCATCTCGGTCTTGCGGAAGAACAACGGCGGAGATTTCTCGGCGTTTCCTCAGCCTTTCGCAAGCTGGTTCACGAGCTTTGAGCGCGCCTTGCGTGCGGCGGGTATTTCGTTCCAAACCAGCCAGGTCCTTTTTGGCATGGCGATCGCTTTCGGGGGGCTGGTCGCTTTGCTTGGCCTTGGCGCTGCGATGGGCGGCTTTGCAATAACGACCGGTACTTCGCTACTGATCCTGACCCTTGCTTTGTGCGTGTCTGTGCTGCTGCCAGTTCTGGTCATCAGTGCCATTGGCCAACGTCGGCGCAAGCGGATGGAAGAGCAGTTTCCGATCAGCCTTGATGTTTTCATACGCGCATTGCGAGCCGGGCATCCGGTGGCATCGGCGATTGATCTGCTTACCAAGGAATTGCCGGACCCGATCGGCAGCGAATATGGACTTGTTGCAGACGAAGTCGCTTATGGCGCCGATCTGGCGGACTCGCTTGCTGCGATGGCGGAACGGTGGGATCTGGAGGACATCCGGATGTTCGTCGTTTCGCTTTCTGTGCAGACGGAAACGGGTGGCAATCTGGCCGAGATCCTCGAAAATCTGGCGAGTGTCGTGCGTGCGCGGGCAAGCCTGTTTCTCAAGGTGAGGGCACTGAGCTCCGAAGGGCGGATGACGGGCTGGGTCCTGACAATCCTGCCCGTGGCTGCGTTTGTCGGCTTGTTTGCAATCAATCCGTCATTCTATCTCGACGTTGCTGCGGATCCGATATTCATCATTGTATTTATCGGGCTTGTGACGATGTATATTATCGGATTTACTGCAATCCGCATAATGATCAACATCAAGGTCTGACCGGATGATAGATCTCATAGCCAGTAGCGTCATAATCAAGAGCATCGTGTTATTGGGCGTATTCGCCTCTATTGCATTCTTGTCGTTCGTGGCGCTCAACCTTGCAGTCCGCCGCCGCGATGAGCGACTTGCGTTGCAAAGAATGATTACCGACCACGCCGATGAAGGGCCGGTCGCCAGCTTGCGTGCCCGCGACAGTGACAATGCGTGGGCGCGCATGGCACAGAGGATCGAGCAGGCAGGTTTGAGCCTGGCCGACACCGCCGACGATCGCCTGACCGCGAAGCTCAAATTAGCAGGCTACAGCAGTCCTTCGGCCCCGCGTATCTTCACCATGCTTCGACTGGTGCTGGTGTTTGCTTTGCCTGCCATTGTGCTTTTGGCGGTTTACCTGGCAGGCAAGCGTCCGGATTGGCTGACAATCTATCTGGTTGGCTCCGGGCTTGGCCTGTTCGGCCTCTTCCTGCCCAATCTGGTGGTCAGTGCCAAGGCGGACCGGCGCAGGGAAGCCATCGTCAACGGCTTTCCTGATTGTCTCGATCTCATGCTCGTCTGCATCGAGGCGGGGCTTGGCATCGAAGCGGCGTTCGACCGCGTCGGCCGTGAGATCATGTCTGCGCACCCGCGAGTTTCCGAGCTGCTATCGGTTGCCGGGCTGCGCTTGAGGGCGGGGGCGTCACGCAGCGAGGCCTTCAGAACGCTTTCCGATACCGCCGGTGTCGACGAGATCCGTTCGTTTGCGACGCTTCTCATCCAATCGGATCAACTCGGCACCAGCCTCGGCAACACGCTGCGCGTCTATGCAGAGGAAATGCGGGAAAAGCGCAGAATGCGTGCCGAGGAAAAGGCGCACCGCTTGCCGGTGCTTATTTCCATTCCGCTGGTGGTTTGCATGTTGCCGGTGATGATTGGCGTGTTGATGCTGCCCGCTGCCGTCCGCGTTATTCGTGAAGTGGTTCCCATGATGGGGGGGGGATGAAAATGAGAGGCCTAGTCTTAGCTATCGCGGTTCTGGCGCTGGCCAGTGGCGGGTGCACATCACTCGATTTCAGCCCGCGAAATGCGGCCAAGCAGGAAGCAGGCATGGGCGAGTATTTCGCCGTGCGGCTTGAGGCAGGTCGCGAGCACCTGAAGCAGGGCAATATTACGAAAGCTATCGAAGCGTTCCGGCAGGCATCCTACAATCCGGCCACCGCGCCGGAGGCCCTCAACGGGATGGGGGTGGCCTATTCCATGCTGGGCCGAAACGATGTCGCGCGCGATCTCCTTGAGCGTGCGATCGAGCAGGATCCGGTCGATCAGAGATTTTGGCGCAACCTTGCCAGAGTGGACGAGCAGATCATGTTGGCAAAGACGCTTCCCAAGGCTCAGATCGGGGCGGACAATCCTACGACCGAGGCACTTCCCTCACCGGCCATGGCTGAAGGGAGATTGCCTGTGCAGCCTGCGCCGGGTCACCGGGTTTATGGGGCGACGTTAAAGACTGCCAAGGTACGAGAAACCTTTATCACAACCGCAGTCAGTGATCGAGGCACCAGCGCCTCCACGCCTCTGTCAGTAACGCCAAGAATGGCTGCGCGGCCGGCCAGCATAACGGTCGAGAGGAGGCCGGGATCCTCCAGCTATCCCATCCGAATTGATCTGGCTTCGAAAAAGGCTGCGGTCGCCTTGGGCGGGGCCGGAGGGAAGAAAGCCTATCCGATCCGCATCTCTCTCGACACGCAGTAAGCAGGATCGAGACAGTGACAGCCTTTACCAGTGGCATAGCTTTGGTGCTCATGGCGTGCCTTGCGGGTTACGGTGCCTGGACGGATATTACACGGCGCCATCTTTCCAACTGGCTGTCACTGGCAACCCTGATAGCGGGACTGGTGATGGCCGCCATGGTCACCACCCCCGAGCAATTTGTCAGCCATCTTGGCCATTTTGCTATCGCGTTGGCGATTGGCCTTGCACTCTTTGCCGCCGGTGTATGGGGCGGGGGCGACGGCAAATTCTATGCGGCCGTTGCCGCATGGTTTCCCGTCGGCGCCTTTTTCAACCTGGTTTTTTCTATCTCGATGGTCGGATTGGTGATGATCACGATCCTGATCGCGACATCCCGTGGAAAGCTATTGCGCAAGGATTCCAAGGGCGTTCCCTATGGCGTTGCGATCAGCATCGGTGCGTTGGTCGCGCTGGGGCAGCGGCTTTGGTAGGTCGCTTGTACCTTGTCAGCTGCCGACTGGCCTGTGCGTGCGGCGCAATCATGCTTGGCGTGTCGGCGTTGGCTTCGAATGATGGAGAGGATGATTACGTCACTCCGCTGCAGGGTACGCGATCAGCATCGGAGCCATCCTTGCCCCCCTCGACGCCTTTGACGATCGAGCGGCCCGTTGGCCAGATCCGGCTTGCGCAGGTCGGGGATGATCTTGGCGTGCGCCGCTTCGAGGTCAGAAGTACCCGGTCTACGGCATCGACGATCATTTTTTCCGAGCGCCAATTTCGCGCCGGTTCCATGATTGCGAGCCCTGCCAGCATTCCGTCCGGCATGCCCCTGCCGTTCACCCGTTTGACCAGCCAGTTCGGGTACCGGTTTCACCCGATGTCGGGAACATACCAGCCCCACGCAGGGATTGATCTTGCCGCGCCGACGGGCAGTCCGGTGATGGCGACCGCGGACGGCACCGTCAATTTTGCCGGATGGGCGGGCGGATATGGTGTGCTCGTCAAGATCGATCATGGAGGCGCGGTCGAGACCCGATATGCTCACCTTTCGCGGTCTGCGGTAAGTTCAGGTCAGAGTGTCCGGCGCGGAGAAATCATCGGATTTGTCGGTTCAACCGGCCGTTCCACCGGTCCGCACCTTCATTATGAAGTCCGGGAATCGAACGTTGCGATCAATCCGCTCAGCCCTTCGGCAAAATGAATGCGGTGCGCAAAAGATTGCGGGGGCTGAAGTCCTGAAAATCCTTGGTACGACGCGCCGCAGATGGGCTGCGCAACCCGGTTACAGGTTGGCGTGCTGCGTATGCTTTAGGATCATCAGCGAACATCGCCGCTGCTATCAACGTCCACTTGCGCGATCTGCAACTTTTCTTTTGCGCGCACCTGCGACAGCGAGATGACGTGGTCGACACCCTCGATCGTGATGGCCAGCGTGCCGTCGTCGGTCAATTCGATGTAACCCTTGCCCTTCAGGTACCACACGTAAAAATTGAAGGCTTCGTCCGAACAGTTGAGCAGTTTCTGCAAAGAATATTGGCCAACACCCGGGTCATGCGCGAATTCACGCCTGCGCTTGTAAAGATAGAGAAGCGTTTTTGTATGAGCGTCGTTGTCGGTATGCGCAGAGCGATCGAGAATGGTGTCATTCGCTGGTGAATCGAATGAAAACGATGTGTGCATCGAGTAAGTGATGTCGTAATTTGCCCGGTCATCCGGGTTCTTCAGAGAACGGTACGCTTCGAGAACTTGTTGGAATTTCTCTGTATCGGCCGTTTCCGGGTGATCAGGGTGATAGATTTTCGCCAGATCCCGATACGCTGTTTCAAGCGTTTTTGTGTCACATTGAGGGTGAACCATCAGGATCCTGTAGAAATCAACAAAGGGGCTGGCGTTCGTCATGTTCATTCCCTCTATTTCCAAGCGCGCGGCGTCTTGCTCCTTAATGATCCTTGTTTGGCGGGATGGCAACGAACCCGGAAAGCTTGGCCGGCGATGCCCGGAACTTGGCGCTCTGCCACGATCATGAAGACATCGCATCGCTCGGCCGGTATGGGCATGACCATGGCCCGCCTGATCCTGTTCAACAAACCCTTCGGAGTGCTGTCCCAGTTCACCGACCGCGGTTCGCCGACGGTTCGCTCGACGCTGTCCGATTATGTGGCGGTGAAGGGGGTCTATCCCGCCGGGCGGCTCGACCGCGATAGCGAGGGGCTGCTGCTGCTGTGCGATGACGGGCGATTGCAGGCGCGCATTGCCGATCCGCGGTTCAAACTGCCCAAAACCTATCTGGTGCAGATTGAAGGCGATCCGCAGGACGCCGATCTTGAACCTTTGCGGCACGGAGTGCGGCTCAAGGATGGCATGACCCTGCCTGCCGATGTTGTCCGGATCGACGCACCGGATCTCTGGTTGCGTGATCCGCCCATCCGCCAGCGCAAATCGATCCCCGATTGCTGGCTGAAGATCACGATCCGCGAGGGACGCAACCGGCAGGTGCGTCGCATGACGGCTGCTGCGGGGCTCCCAACCTTGCGGTTGGTGCGCTGGTCAATCGGTGACTGGACCGTGGCCGGGATTGCGCCGGGCGAGTTCACGCAAATCACGGTCTAGGCAAGGTACAGCGCCGCGCTGGGCGTCATTCTTCCGCTTCGAACGCGACGCTTCCTGAATTGTACAGCAAAGCGATCAGTTCCAGCGTCGCAGCCGAGGCATCGGGCGACACGGCAAGTTGACCCTGAGCGCAGATCGCCTCCGCGAAATTCGCCGCATCGTCGGCACACGAAAAACAGTGCCCGTCCGCAAACAGCATGGTGGGTGATCCTGCTTCATGGATGAAGGCAAACCGGCTCGCTGCGTTGCGGATCAAAGGGAAGCCTGCTGCAAGATACTGCCTGATCTCGTCGACCTCGACCGGATGTTCGGGCTGCCAGTCGATATCGGGATTTTTCGGTGTGGTGCTGTATTGTCCGAACCAGCGCGCGAACCGGGTCCGGTCGTGCAGCGTCTCGGCAATCATGCCTTGCAGCCGGGTGATGGCGTCCGCGCTGATTTCGCCGGGATTGCTGGCCTGCGCCAGACCGGGGTCACTATAGCGGTCGCTGTCAGGCAGGTCGGGCACCATGTCATCGGCCCATGCCTCGATCAGTTCGGCACGCGACGGGGCGCGAAAACCGATCGAATAGGTCATGCAATCATCGCCGACCGCCGTTCCGCGGTGGGCGATACGCGGCGGAATGTAGAGAATATCGCCGGGTTCGAGGATCCATTCCTCGGTCGCCTTAAAGTCGGCAAGCAACCGCAGCCCGTCATGGGGCAGCAATGGTGTGTCCTCATCACAAAGCGCGCCGATTTCCCAGCGCCGCCGGCCAAGGCCCTGCACCAGAAACACGTCATAATGATCAAAATGTGCGCCAACGCCGCCGCCGTCGACGGCGTAGCTGACCATCACATCGTCGATCCGCCAATTCGGAACGAAGCGAAACGGATCGAGCAAAGCCGCCACGTCGGTCAGATAATGATCGACCGATTGGACCAGCAACGTCCACGGATCGCGCCCGGCCTTTGCAAAGCGGGTTTCGGGGACCGGGCCATGCTCCAGTTCCCAGGCATGATCGCGGCGCGTGATGATCCGCGAATCGACCAGCGGTTCGCAGGCCAGACCCGCCAGATCATCAGGCTCGACCGGATTGGACCAGCATTCCCAAGGTGACCGGATCAACAGCGGCTTTTGCTGCCAGTGATCCTTCAGAAACGCCGCGACATCAAAGTCACGGAACGTCATCCTTGCGGCGGTCACTTGCGGCTTTTGCGGGCAGCATAGCGCGCGTCGCGGGCCGCTTTCTGTTCGGCTTCGGTGCGCTTTGGCGGATTGGCCTTGGCTTCGGCAAGCTTGGCTTCGGCCTTCTTTTCGTCGGCCAGCCGCTGCTTTTCTTCGCGGGCTTCGCGGGCCTTGGCGGCCTTTGCCTCGGCCAATGCTTCGCGTTCGACCCGGCGTGCGGCCCGTGCGGCCAGTTCGGCTGCGTCCGGCTGGGGCGCGGCCTTCAGTTTTGCCAGCGCCTTTTCCTTGGCCTGGATCGAGGCCGCAGCCCTGTCCTGAAAGCTCGGCGCTTTGTAACCTTTCATGCAGTATTTACTCCTGCCGGATGCGCAAGCAGCACGGCTTAAATTGGTGACTGTCCAAATTCCCAGCCGCGATGCAGCATTCGGGATCTGATGTTTGCCGGTCGCGCCGATGTCGGCATCGGTCGCAGATGCGGCAAGTGTACGTGGGCCCTAGTCGATTGTGGCTGCGATCAACACCCCCGATTTCGCGAAGTGCCTTAATACCCGGCGCCGCGACCCGAAACGCTCACCCCGGCAGCGGCAAAGCCCGGAGACCGCATCGGTCATGCTTGGGCCAAACAGGATCGCGTTTTTGTGACGGCCCGCGGACCAATTGCCGACCCCCTCCAGCAGCAGCGGGTGACGCGGGGCGTTAGTTCAGCCGCGCGCCCGGATGCGGCGTTCCCCGTACCAAAGCGCGCCGCTGACCAGCAGCCATGCAAGGAACCAGGGCCATGCCGGTCCGCGACGATCCGGCACTTCGCGGGCGGTCGGGGCATTCTGCTGCGCTGCCCAGATTGCCGTGGCTTCGCCGGTTTCCCTTGCCCTGATCGATGTGAGCGAAGCGGCGGGCAGGACGAGAACTTCAAACGTCTGCTCATCACCGGGGCCCGTCTGCGCGATCGTGTGAACGCCCGGATCGGCGGGCCAGTAGGCCGCGCATCCGCGCGCACCTGCATCGGGATCGATGACCAGCGGGGCCTCGGTCCCGTCAGGAGCAAGTGCGCGCGCAGGGGCGGCAAGCCCGCAGATCGCCATCCGCTCGCCTGCTTGCACAAGCGCGGGGACTTCAGGGCGGAACACGCTGTCTGGACGCGCTACGGCGCTTAATGTGGCGCTCCACCACTGTTCGTAGCGATCAGCCTGACCGTTCAGCACGAGAGCGAAGCTGTTGGCGAGAGTCCACAGGCTTAACCGCCCCTGACCTCGTTGCTGCCAGCCGGATACCATGCCGCCGTCAGCATCGATCACGGCGGGCACGAAGCTGGGGCCAGTCCGGAAGGTCCATCGGCCAAGATCGGGGGCCGGATCGTCGATGCTGTTGACGGTGCCGGAGATGTCATCGGACCCCGGCCCACGGCGCACCGCTAACGTTTCTGCGTCCTGAGCAAGCGGCGCCAGCGCAACCGGAGCGACGTCGCCCCCGCCCTCGACCGCAAGGCCTAGCGCGCGCCAGTTATCCCGCGCACTGGCAGTTGCGGGGGCCGTGATCCGCACCACCACACCAAGCCCGCCTGCCACTGCCTGCGCCAGCGCAGCGCGCCCACCGCTGCCCGCTGCGGCGAGCGCCTGATCGTCGATGATCACCACATCGATCTTGCGCAAGCTCGCCGCATCCAGCCTGACAGCGGCGCCGCCCAGATCCACACCGCCGCCCGCATCAAGCCGGCTTTGCAGATCGATCCCGGCATCTTCGGCCCAGCGGCGCAGGTATTTCGCTTCGGGAGAGGGCGCGGCGATCAGCAGCGCGCGCAAGGGCTGCTCGGCTATGGTGCGCTGGGGAACCGGCGTGTCTGACATGATCGCCTTGTTCCGCCCGCGCAGCCGCAGTGTAAATTGCGCAAGGCCCGGCGCGCGCGCGGTGCTGCCCAGCGCAAAGGTTCCGGCGCTGCCGATCACCCGGCTGTCCACCAACCGCCCTGCCGGATCGAGCAGCTCTGCCGTGCCGCCTTCCACGCCCGCGGCTTCGCCGCCCAGCGCGAAGACCGATCCGGCAGGCGTGTCCGCAGGGGCGTCAAGCCGCACGATCCCGCGCGGGAGCGGCATCGGTGTGAAGTCCGCGGTAGCCCCCGCAGCGGCATCACGATCCCTTGCGGTCAGGCCGCGCCCGGCGATGCGGATGTGCTGGGCTTGGGAATGGCGGCGCATTGCGGTGGCGAGATCGGGCACACGTTCTGCCCCGGCAAGGGCGGGCGCTTCGGGCAGCGCAACCAGCCGCTCGCCCGGCGCAGCGCGCAGATTGGCGGACGTTTCAGCCGTCGCCACCAGCAACGTCTCGCCCCCCATCGGCAAGAGGGGCGGGAACAGCGTGAGGTACAACAGCAGACCGCTCGCCAATGAAAGCGCGGCAAGCAGCCACCCCGGCCAGCCCCCGCGCCGCAGCAGCAGCCCCGCCGCCGCAGCCAGCACGGCCGCCGCGATCAAAAGCGCGGTCACCGTTTCGGCCCCGAACATTCAGCGCAGGCCCTGCATATAACGCCGGCCGATAGCGCCGCCATCATTGCGGCGCCGGACCTGGGCAGGCGGACGGGTCAGCACGGTCCACAACTGGCTGCGCAGCTTGTCCCGCAGCGGGCGTGACGCCGGAGAGTTGCGCAGCGCATCAATGGCGGCCAGCACGCCGAGCGGATCGCCGATCCGGTTCGTGTTGACCCGCACCCAGCGGTCCAGCCCGTCAAGATCTATCGTACCGGGCTGCGCCAGCGCCCGCCATGCCGTCGCGGG
Organism: Porphyrobacter sp.; assembly: GCA_041639595.1. Lineage (GTDB taxonomy): Bacteria > Pseudomonadota > Alphaproteobacteria > Sphingomonadales > Sphingomonadaceae > Erythrobacter. Next base: position 30,678 of record JBEQBX010000010.1, on the reverse strand, counting down.
AACGGCATCTTCAATGGCAAACGGGGTCAACTGCGCCCCGCCTCCGACGATCCCTTCACGCTTGCCGGTCAACCGCCGCGCCATGTCGATCGGCGGCTGGACCGAGCCAATTCGCGGAAGATAGATCCGGGTCGCCTGCTGCACCTGCTTGATGTAATTCAGCGCCTTGTTCTCGAACGGCAAGGCGGCTTCGGGCCGTCCCGAACGCAGGTTCAGCTCGGCATCCCACATCGCATCCAGCGCCGCCTTCAGCAGCTTGCGCGTGTCGGGATCAAGCAAGGTGGCCGCTTCGCTCTCGTCATGCACGTGGCCATATTCGGCGGTGATGTTGCCAAGGTCGCCGAACACCGGGGCTTCGGGCGCTGCGCCGTGGTCGTGGCCGTCGCCGTCGTGATGTTCAGGCTCGGCGGGCTCGTCCTTGTCGGACGTCGGCATGGGAGAACGCGGCGCTTCCTCCGCTTCCATGCCGACGAATTGCCCATATCTCAGACGCAGCAACCGCTGGTCGACGCCGATCGTGTCGGAGCGCACCATGAATTCGTCGGCGCTCAGATTGCGGCGCTGTTTGATCAGCGCCTCGGTGTCGATGATCACCTGCCGCTGGCTGCGGAAATAGGCGGGCATCTGCTGCTTGGCCATCAGGTCGAGCCCCTCGGCCTGCGCGGGCCGCGGGGCAGGGAAGCGCAGGATCACGCCGGGGCCGCGCACCACCTGCGGGCCGGGTGCGCGCGTATCGGCGATGGTCAACTGCGCTACGAGATCGCTGCCCGGCTGGAGGCTGAAGGCAGCCAGCGGCAGATCGACGACAAAGCGCCTGCGCCGAGGATCGCCGGTTCCGCCGACGGTCCGGCTGCTTTCGCTGAAGCGGACATTCTCGCCCTCGCCAATGGCGGTGGTGAGGGTCAGGCGGGCGAGTGTATCAACGGCGTAATCGTCGCTGGCCTCGAACACTACGCGCCAGCTGCGCTGTCCGGGCTGCATCATCACCAGGCCCGAGGCCGGTTCGATGACGCGGACCTGCGGCGGTTCGTCGGCGACGGGTTCCAGCCGGTGCGATTGTTGCTCTGCCCGCATTCCTTCGGCGGTGACCCGGTAGAGCGAGGGGACGTCGAGCCGCAGCGATCCGCTCCACCCGTCCGCGCCTTGGCTGAACGCAACGCGTTGACCGCCGATCAGCTGGAGCGCGGCGGATGCGGGTTGCGGCGCGAAGGCCAGCGTCCATTCAATCCGCGAGCCTGCGGGCGCGCGGATATCGAGCGTTTCGGAATAGCGCGCAGGCAGGCCGGTATAGGCGGGCGGCACGATCCGCACCCGCTGGCCGGTCAGGCGCGGTTGGCCCGGGGTGGCAGCGGAGCTATGCGCAGCCGGGGCGAGGGGCGGCAGGGCGCTGCGCTGTGACTGCCAGTAGATAATCGCCGCCAGCGCGGCCGCGCCGAGCGCCCAAGCTAGAGCAATCCCGCGCCGTGACCAACCATCGGCGAGGGTGACCGGGTCGACTGCGGCGATGCGCGTGGCGATGCGCTCGGCCTGCAACTGCTCGACCGGAGCGAGGGCGGTGTCCGTGAACAGCAGCGCGGCGCTGTCTTCAAGCTGCGCCTCGCGCCCGTTCAGGCGGCGCACCAGCCAGCTTTGGTCCAACCGGTTCGCTTGCCGCGCCGCAAACCACCCCAGTGCGGTGGCGCCGATACCAAAGGCACTCGCCGCCAGCGCCGCGCCGCCCATGACCCAGCCAATGCCCGCAAGCGCCAGCACCAGCGGGCTCCACAGCAGCACGACATCGCCCGCAGCGCGGCGGCGTGCGGGGCGGAGCCAGTCTTCGGATCGGAATTCGTGGCTCACGCGGCAAACCTCCGCCGCCGGGTCGCCAGCAGCCGCTCGGCGAGGAACAGGGCCGCGATCAATACGCCCAGCCAGGACGTCAATTCGCGCGGCGGCAGGGCATAGGGCGCGGCCCCGGTGGTCGGCGCGAAGGCGGCGGCCTTGACGCGTGCAGGCGGCGGGGTGGGCGGGCTTACGAGATCGCGCAGGACCGCGGCGAAATCAGGGGCGAGCAGTTCAGGCATCGCCGACGGCGTAAGCGGGCGGGTAAAGCGCATCACCCGCCCTGCGCCCAGTGGCCCCCCTTCGACCAGCGGACGGCCCATCGTGTCCGCCCACACGGTCTGGCTAGCGGAGGGCATGGCGACTTCGGCGGTGCTGCCAAGCAGGGCGGTGCCGCCGTCGCCGATCCAGTCGGTAACGTCCTGAGGAACCGGGCCGGGGGTGAGCCACACCAACACGGCTCCGCGCGGCGGCAGCGCGGGTCCGGCGTTTGCATCGAAACGCGGCGTGTCGCTCCACGCCCCGGCAGCGGCGCGGAAGTATTGCACCGGGCCGTCCTGCCCCGACGAATGACGCACCGAGAGCGTCGGGCTGGCAGGCACAGGGGGCTGGGTTGCCGGTGCGCTTTCAACAATGCGCCATGTGACCTTGCGCGTCAGGCGCAGCCGTTCGGCATCAACCCCGTCCAGCACCGACGGGACGATAATGGTCAACGGGGAATCTGGCGGCAGTTCGGCATCGAACTGGCGGATCAGGCTGGAGGTTTGTGTTGGGGAGGCAGGCGCCGCCGTATCGATCCCCGGAAAACCCGGCGCAATCCAGCGGATGTCTGCATCCGGTCCAGCGATGCTACGGGCGTTGTCAGGCTGAACGCCGGGCGCGGCAATGAAGCGCGGGCTATCGTCCTCCCAGCCCAGTACGGCAGGCCGCGCCAGAAGCAGCGCCAGCAGCGCGATCAGCAGCAGGCGCAGCGCCAGCAGCAGCAATTCGTCCACCCGCAGCTTGCGCCGGGGCCGGGGACGCGGATCGAGCCAGCGCAGCGCGGCAAAGTCGATCGGCACTTCCTCGGTCCGTCGCCGCAGGTGGATCACCAGCGGCACGATCAGCGCGGCCAGCGCCGCCAGACCGAGCGGGGCGAGCAGCAGCGGCGTCACTTCGCTTCTGCTCCCCGCCCGAAGAATGCGTGCAAGGGGCGGTCCACGGCTTCGTCCAGCACATGGACGGTGTGGCGGATGCCCGCCTTGTCCAAGCGCTCGTCCAGCGCGGCGCGGGCGGCGGCGAAGCGGGTCAGGAAGATTTCGCGCAGCGCCTTGCCGTCGCCGATCAGCGCCTCGCCGCTTTCCCGATCTTCGAAGCGGTAGCCGCCATCAAAGGGAAAATCGCGCTCCTCGGCGGTGAGCATTTGCACTGCCAGCACCTCGCGCCCCGCCTTGGCCAGCCGCTCAATCAAGGCGATGCCGCTGTCATCGAAACAGTCGCTCAGGAACAGCACCAGATCCTGCGCGCCGATCCGCTCCCACAGCGGGGCAATGGTGTTCGCGTCAGGGAAGGTGCCGCCTGCCGCCATCCGCGCAAAATCGATCTGCAACCGGTCAAGCTGCGCCCGCCCGCCCCGCGGTTCCGCCATCCCCAGTGCACCCGATTGCAAGGCGATCCACCCGAAGCGGTCGCCCTGCATCAGAGCCAGTTCCGCCGTGCATAGCGCCATCAGCTTGGCCGCATCCAGCCGGGACCAACCGGCGCGGGCGCGGTCTGCCTGACCCATCGAGGCGCTGGTATCGATCAGGATCCAGACCGAAACCGGGCTTTCCTGCTCCGCCTCGCGCACGAAGAACTTGTCGGAACGGGCGAACAGCTTCCAGTCGATCCGGCGCGGCTCGTCCCCCGGCTCGTAAGCGCGGTATTGCGCGAATTCGAGGCCCGCGCCCTTGTTGCGGCTGGGGTGCATTCCGAAGCCGCCCGATCCCAGATCGCGCCGGGTGCGAAGGCTCAGCCGGCGCAACCGGCTGCGGATGTCCGGTGGCAGGGAAAGCGGCGCGCGCGCCATCGATCAGGCCGACGGCGGGGGCAGATGGGCCAACAGCGCGGCGACGATATCGTCTGCGGTCTTGCCCTCGGCCTCGGCGGCGAAGGACAATAGCAAACGGTGGCGCAGCACCGGTGCGGCCAGCGCGGCGATATCATCGCGCGTCGCAGCAAGCCGCCCTTGCAGCAGCGCCCGCGCCTTGGCACACAGCACCAACGCTTGCCCCGCGCGCGGCCCTGCGCCCCAGCGGACATAGCTGGAAACCTCGGCAGGCGCGGCAGCATCGCCCGGCCGGGTCGCGCGCACCAGCGTGGTGATCCAGCCGAGCAGATCCTCGCTGAGATAAACGTCCCGCACATAGGCTTGCAACGCCAGCACATCATCGGCCTGCATCACGCATGGCACAGCATCGCCCGCGCGCCCGGTGGTCAGCGCAAGGATATCGCGCTCTTCCGCCTCGGTTGGATAGCCGACGCGCACCAGCAGCAGGAACCGGTCAAGCTGCGCTTCGGGCAGGGGATAGGTGCCCGCCTGTTCCAGCGGGTTCTGCGTCGCCAGCACAAAGAAAGGCTTGGGCAGTTGGTAGGTCTGCCCGCCATAGCTGACGGTCTTTTCCTGCATCGCTTCCAGCAGCGCGGCCTGCGTCTTGGGCGGAGTGCGGTTGAGTTCGTCAGCCAGCAACAGGTTGGTGAACACCGGCCCTTTCTGGAACCGGAAGCTGCGGTGGCCGGTGCCGTGATCTTCCTCCAGCAGTTCAGTGCCGAGGATATCGCTCGGCATCAGGTCGGGCGTGAACTGCACGCGCCGGAAATCCAGCTCCAGCGCCTCGCCCAGCGTGCGCACCAGCAACGTCTTGCCAAGCCCCGGCACGCCTTCCAGCAGGCAATGTCCGCCCGCCAGCAGCCCGATCAGCAATTGTTCGACGACATCGTTCTGCCCGACAATCGCGGTTGCGATGGCGCGCCTCAGATCGTCAAGCTTGGCGATCCGTTGTTCGATCCCGGCGGCATCTGCCGCAGCCTGCTGTGCCACCTGTTCAAAACCCTTCAATTGCTGAGCGCATACATGATGATGTTTACCCCGAAACGGGTGTTATCTTCGGCAAGGAAGCGCTTGTTCCGCCAGTCGTAATCCCATTCGCAGCCATAATCCTTGTTGCTATAAAGCAGCCCCAGGCGGCCGTTGATGGTGATGCCCTTCAGGTAATCGTGGATCAGGTCATCGCCCCAGCCATTCAGTTCAAAACTGGTCGCGGGCGGGCCTTTGAACTTGAAGAAGCTGGAATAGACCGCGTGGTCATCGGGCAGCTTCTTCATTGCCGCCACGCCGAAGATGCTGGCCATCTGCGCTTCAAACGATTTGGCGAACAATCCATCGATGTCGTGGTTGCAATCGTCCACGAACACGAAGCCGCCGTTGCGCACGTAACGTTCGAAATTGCGGCGTTCGGCAGCGGAGAATTCCACCGCCTTGTGCCCGGCGAGATAGCAGAACGGGGCGGACAGCATCGCGGGATCGTCAAGGGCGACGACGTGCTCCTTGGGATCGACGCGCAGGGTGGTGTAATCGATCAGCGAGGTGATGAGGTTTGCAGGCATCCGCTGGTCCACATCCCAGTCGCCTGAATTGTATTTCAGCCGGGTGAACCAGAAATCATAACCGCCCGCCGCCGCGCCGCCGGGGCGCGGGGCGGCAGACAGGCTGCTGCCGATCACCGCGCCAGCAACGCCGCCTGCGGCCAGACGCAGAAAACCGGCGCGGGTGATGGCTGTGTCGCTCATGTCACCCGCGCCCGCACAACCCGCTGATCAGACCGCGTCGGACAGCGAGGTGAAGGTGAAGTCCCGGATCTTCATCGGCGGAACCATGATGCTGCCATCTTCGACCCGGACCGACCGGCCCAGTTCCTCGATGTTGTTGAGCATGATCACGGGACTTTCGTTGAACCGGAAGTTCTTGATCGGATATTTCAACTGGCCGTCTTCGATATAGAAGGTGCCGTCGCGGGTCAGGCCGGTCAGCAGCACCGTCTGCGGATCGACCATGCGGATGTACCAGGTGCGGGTGACAAGGATGCCGCGTTCGGTCCCGGCGATCAGTTCCGATGTGGACTTGGTGCCGCCCTCCATGATCGTGTTGCCCCAGCTGGCGGTTTCCGGCTTGCCCTGCTTGGACGCCCAGTACCGCGAATACTGGAGGTTGGCGACCTTGCCCGCATCGATGATCTTGGTGCGTTCACGCGGCACGCCGTCTTCGTCCCAGGGCATGGCGGACACAACCGGGTTCCACGGATCGGTGTAGATGTTGACGCGCGGGTCCATGATCTGTTCGCCGATCTTGTTCCCGCCGCCCTGCTTGGAAAGGAAGCTGCGCCCTTCATCGGCAGAACGCGCATCGAAGAAGTTCATCATGAAGCTGATGAGGCCCGATGCAGCCGCCGGTTCGAGGATGACGGTGTATTTGCCCGGCTCCAGCGCCTGCGCGTCTGCCGATGCGGCAGCTTTTCGCATGGCGATCTGGATATCCTTGGCCGGATCGAAGGCCGCCACATCCTTGACGTTGCTGGCGACCCAGCCCGATCCGCGCCCGTCTTCGGTGCGCACGGTGCAGGTGTAATCCGCGACCGTCGAACGCTGGTAGCCGAAATTGCCGTTGGAATTGGCATGGGCAAAGAAGCTGTTCCCATCTTCAAGGAAACCGGCAGCGATCAGTCCCTTGTCACGGCAGGGCAGGATCGATGCTTCGGCAATTTTCGCCCTTGCTTCGGCAGTCAGCGCGGCGGTGGCTTCGCTGTAGGTTTCGCTGGCGCGGTAGGTCTGTTTGCCAACGGCGGGCATGAATTCCGGGTTCTCCGGAGCCAGTTTCGCCAGATCTTCGGCCCGGCGGACCACACGCTCCAGCGACGCATCGTCAAACTGGTTGATGGTGGCCGTGCCCACACGCTTGCCGAATGCGACCTGCACGCCCAGTTCGATGTTGCCGACAATGCCCGATGTCGAGATGTCGTTGCGGGCGAAGCGAACGTTGCCCTGTGTGCCGCCGCTCAATTGCGCGCTGGCTTCGTCGCCGGTCGAAAAGGCGATCACCTTGTCGAGAATGGCTTTCGCCTGCGCTTCTGTAAGAATGCTCATATCTGCTTCTCCTGCGCGGGTCTCAGCCCAGCGACCGGGCGGTGTTGATGACGTTGATCCCGTCGAAGCGGGTGGTCGACGAACCGTGGCTTACGGCCGACACCTGGCTCGGCTGGCCTTTGCCATCGAAGAACGATCCGAACAGGCGGTAATCGCTTTCATCGCAGATGGCCGAACACGCGCCCCAGAATTCGGGCGTGCGCATCTGGTAGGCGACATCCTCGATCATCGGGCCAAGCTGGCCGTTCTTGATTTCGTAGAACACCGTCCCGCCGAACTGCGCATTGTAACGCTGCTGGTCGATCGAGAAGGAACCGCGGCCCGAAATGTAAATGCCGTTGTCGACGCCGGCGATCATGTCGGCGGCGCTCATCTTGGTCTTGCCCGGCGCAAGGCTGACGTTCGCCATGCGCTGGAACTGCACGGAGGACCAACTGTCGGCATAGCAGCATCCATCGGATGCTTCCTTGCCGACGATATGCGCCTGATCGCGGATCGTCTGGTAATCGACCAGCGTGCCGTCCTTGATGAGGTCCCAGCGCTTGGTCTGCACGCCTTCATCGTCGTAACCGACCGCGCCGAGCGAACCGGGCTGGGTCTTGTCGGCGAACAGGTTCACGATCTCGCTGCCGTACTTGAAGGCAGCGTCACGTTTGTCGAGGGTGGCAAAGCTGGTGCCGGCGTAGTTCGCCTCGTACCCCAGCACGCGGTCAAGTTCGAGCGGGTGGCCCACTGATTCATGGATCGTCAGACCAAGGTGGTTGGGATCCAGCACCAGATCATATTTGCCCGGCTTGACCGAAGGCGCCTTCAGCTTCGTCTGGGCATCCTGCGCGGCTGCAATGGCATCTTCCTTCATGTCGTAGGAATTGCCGTAGGTGGTGAGGCCGTTGGGCAGCACGAATTTGTCTTCAGCGCGCCCGTCCATGTATTCCCAGCCAAGGCCCATCGGCGCCGACAGCCCTTCGCGCGACCGGAACTTGCCGGTGGTCTTGTCGACTGCGGTGACGGTGATCGGCGCCCAGATGCGGTGAACGTCCTGATCGATATAGGACCCGTCGGTCGATGCGAAGTACTTCTGTTCATTGACCAGGAACAGCAGCGAATTGACATAGCTGGCACCTGCGCCAAGGGCGGCGTCGTTGACCGACATCAGCAGATCGACCTTGTCCGCAATCGGCACGTCCATCGCGTTCTTCTTGATCGGGGTGCGCCAGCTGACCTCGCCGACGCCGGGCGTGGGGGCAAGCTTGACCGGTGCGGCCTGGATGCGGGCATTGGCCTTGGCGATGGCGACGGCCTGACGCGCGGCTTCGGCGACGGCGTCTTCGGTCAGGGCGTTGGTGGAGGCAAAGCCCCACGACCCATCGGCGATCACGCGCACGCCGGTTCCGGTGCTTTCGGTGTTGACGATGTTTTCGACATTGCGTTCGCGGGTGATCACGAACTGGCGCAGATACCGCCCCACGCGCACGTCGCAATAACTCGCCCCGGCAGCGGTCGCGGCAGACAGTGCCGCGTCAGCAAGCCGTTTCTTGACGGCAATCTCGATCCCGTCCTGCAACTGGCTGGCGGCAATCGCCTTGCCGAATATGGAAGGTGAAAGCGCGGCACCTGTGAAAAAGGTGCTCAGCGCCAAGAAATCCCTTCGGTCCATGGTAAACCTCTCCAACCCGGGCAGTCTGTTCCTTCAGGACATCCGAAGGCCAGCCGGCAAATGCTTTTCGAAGGGTGGCATAGCTGCGCCAAGTCTGCCCGATGGTCAAACTTCCGGGCGGGAAGTGACCGGCAATCCCCGCACAGCGAACCATACCGCCCTGTTTCCGGATGCTAGACTTGGCGGTTTGGAAATAGGCAGGGGAGACGACGAAGCGCAGGACTTTATCGACCAACAGGTCAACGGCAGGGGGCCAGCGGCGCAGCCTCTCCGTCCGGACGCGTTCGCTTGGGCCGCCAGTCTGCGCCGCAACACTAAACTGGAATGGCAACATTGCGTGTGGTGAGCGCCGGCCGCGTTCGTCAGGTTGATGTTCATCCCGATCGCTAACCCGCTGCTTGAGCGGATGATTGCGCACCGCAAACAGCGGGCGAGAAAGGCAAAGAGAATGGCCGCGACGCACACGCCCGACCATGTCCGGATGATCCACCCCTTCCACGCCGTTTTGCTGGCCGGTGCCTTACCTCTGTTCCTTGGTGCGTTGCTGGCGGACTGGGCTTATTCTGCAACCTACGAGGTGCAGTGGACGAACTTTGCGTCGTGGCTGATCGCCGGGGGACTGGTGTTCGCAGGCTTTGCCTTGCTGTGGTCAATCGTCGATCTGTTGCGCCGATCGGCTGCGCGCCGTGCCGGATGGATTGGCGTTCTGTTGCTGGCGGCGGTGTTCGTGTTCGGCTTCATCAACGCACTTGTTCACGCGAAAGATGCGTGGGCGGCCATGCCCGCGGGCTTGATCCTGTCCCTGATCGTCGCGGTGCTGGCGGTGGCGGCGATCTGGGCCGGTTTTGCGCGTTTCGGCAGAAAGGGTATCACATGAACAAGGGCCTTCTCATTCTGGGCGGAGCGGCTCTTCTGGCGAGCTGCGGCGGTGATCCTGACATTACGCAATATGGCGCCGCGCCGGATCTGCCGGCGCAGCAGCGCGGGCTGCTACCCAGCATGACCATTGCCAGTCCTGCCGGCTGGGGCGATCGCCGCCCGGCTGTGCCGGACGGTTACACGGTGACGCCGATTGCCACCGGTCTCAAAATTCCCCGGCAAAGCCTGGTACTGCCGAACGGCGACATCCTGATTGCCGAAGGCAAGGGCGGCGGCGCTCCTGTGCTCACGCCGAAGGATCTGATTGCAGGCTTCATCAAGAAACGCGGCACCAGTTCGGTGAAAGGCGGCGACCGCCTGACCTTGTTGCGAGACGCCGATGGCGACGGGAAATACGAAGGCCGCGCCATATTCGCGGAAAATCTGAATGCGCCCTATGGTCTGGCACTGATCGGCAACCGGCTGTTCGTTGCCAATCAGGACGCGATTGTCAGCTTCGACTACCAGCCGGGGCAAATCCGTGCCAGCGGGCCGCCGCGCAAGCTTACCGACCTGCCGTCCGAAGTGAACCACCATTGGACCAAAGCCATGACCGCCAGTTCGGATGGCCGGTTCCTGTATGTGGGCATAGGTTCAAACTCCAACGTCGGCGAGCGCGGCATGGAGGTGGAAGAAAGCCGGGCCATGGTGTGGGAGGTTGACGCCGAAACCGGCGCTGCTCGGCCGTTCGCGACGGGCCTGCGCAATCCGACGGCGCTGGCCATGCAACCGGGCATCGCCCAGCTGTGGGCGGTGGTGAACGAGCGTGACGAGCTTGGCCCCAATCTCGTGCCGGATTACCTCACATCGGTGCGCGAAGGCGCGTTCTACGGCTGGCCCTATGCCTATTGGGGGCCGAATGTTGACACGCGGGTGCAGCCGCAGCGCCCCGATCTGGTCAGGGCCACGGTGCGTCCGGATTACAGCCTGCAATCGCACACCGCGCCGCTGGGCCTTTCCTTCTCGGTCCCGGCAATGGGCCCGGGGTTCGCCGAGGGTGTGTTTATCGGCATGCACGGCAGCTGGAACCGCGAAGTGCCGGTCGGATACAAGGTCGTATTCGTGCCGTTTCGCGCAGGCCGACCCGCAGGACCGCCGGTCGATTTCGTGAGCGGCTTTCAGGCGGACGGCGACACAATGGGACGCCCAGTCGGCGTCACTGTCGATCCGCGCGGCGCGCTGATCGTCGCCGATGATCTGTCGAACACGATCTGGCGCGTCACCCCTTCGCAAAATCCGCCGGTCCGGACGGCGTCGCGTTGAGCCATCAACGGCGGGCAGAACTGGGAGGAGATCCATGATGCCGGCGGGATTGCCGCAATGGTTGCCTTATTGCGGCGCGGCCCCTTTGCCGGGCGAGTTGATGGCACGCTGGAACCTTGATCCGTGGCTGCTGCTGGCCTTGGCTGCTGTGCCGCTGGTGTTTCGATCGGGGTTGAGGGACGGCGGTCTGCGCCGCTGCGCCTTTGTGGCTGCCTGGCTGATCGCAGCAGTGCTGTTCGTGTCGCCGTTCTGCGCCATGACATCGGCGCTGTTTGCGGCGCGGACGGTGCATCATCTGGTGCTTGTCAGTGTGCTGGCCCCGGTGATCGTGGTCGCTCTGCCACGCGCCTTGCCCGCTCCCGGCGGAGTGTTGCTGTGGACGACGGCGCATGCGTTGACCTTCTGGGCGTGGCACGCGCCGGAACTTTACGAAGCGGCCCTGTCCAGCCATGCGCTTTACTGGCTCATGCAGGCGAGCCTGCTGGGCAGCGCGGTCATGTTCTGGCTGAAGCTGCGCGCGGCAGAGCCGCTGGCGGCTGTCGCTGCGCTGCTGGCGACGATGGTGCAGATGGGATTGCTGGGTGCGCTGCTGACCTTTTCGCGCGCACCGCTGTATGCGCCGCATTTTGGCAGTACGGGCGGCTGGGGGCTGGCACCGCTTGAAGACCAGCAACTTGCCGGGCTGATCATGTGGGCGCCTGGCGCGGGGCTTTATCTGATTGCCGCCGCCGCGATCCTTGCCCGCTGGCTTTCACGGGCGCAGGCGGCGGAGGCGGCATGATCGAGCGGCTGCGCGCCTGGGCCAGCAAGACGACCGATCGTCGCCGGTACACCCCCGTCGGCATCGCCTTCCACTGGATCATGGCCTTTCTGGTGCTGTTCCAGCTCGGGTGGGGCTGGTACACCGGCTTCCTGTGGCCGGGCGGGGACAAGCTGTTCGCCTATGAGGTGCATAGCGCCGCTGGCCTGCCGATCCTGCTGCTTGCGGTTGGCCGCGTCATCTGGCGCATGATCATTCCGGGGCCGCACAACGATGCCGACACGCAGGGCTGGCAGAGCACGTCTGCCTATGCGATCCATTACCTGTTCTACCTGTGCTTCTTCGGCCTCCCCCTGAGCGGCTGGGCGATGTGGTCCGCGGTTGCGGAACCCGGGCCGCTGCATCTGGCCGGGTTCATTCCCTGGCCGCGCATGCCCTTTGACGAACTGCCGCTGGCCCTGCGGTGGGCGATCCTCGACTGGGCCGAAGACGTGCACCTGCTGCTCGTCTGGCTGCTGGCTCTTATCGTGCCGCTGCACGTGGGTGCGGCGCTGAAGCATCATTTCTGGGATCATCACGACGTGCTGCGCGGGATTCTGCCAGAGGTGCCGGACGCGCAGCATCCCCGGGAAGCCGGGCGGCATATGCCGACAGAGCAGCAATTTCAGGTTCGGTCAGATGCCGGCTGATCCGCAGCATCACGTTGCCCGGATCGGTGCGGCGCTTTGCCACCTGCCATTGTCGCAGTTGATGGGAAAGATAGGCCGCTGGCTGTCCGGCAAGGGCGGGGTTGGCCGGTCCTATACCCTGCCCGGCGTCGCCGTGGCAGGCGGCGCAGGCTTGCAGTCCGCGGGCAGGATCGCCTTGCTGCCACAGGACGGGCGCTGGTCCGGCGCGCGCGCCGCTTTGTGGCTGGAACGGCATGGCGGCATAATAGGCGGAGACCGCAAGCTGTTCCGACTGCCCGAGCTGCTGCGCGATCCAGCCCATTTGCGGGTGTTGCCGCCGACCATCGGCATAGGCGCGCATCTGCCGGTCGAGGTAGCCGGCATCAAGGCCCGCCAGCCGCGGCGCTCCCGCGCCGTTGCCGCGACCGTCCAGCCCGTGACAGGTAAAGCATGCATTCGCTGCGCCTGCCCCGGCACCGCTCAGAGCGATCACTTCGCCGCTCGCCGCGAACCGGCGATGAGACGTGTCGTCGATTTCTGCGCAGGCCGCCACTCCCGTCAGAAGCATGAAGGCCAACGCCCGTTGGAAGAAAGCGGAGCAGGTCACGCGGGGGGAACCGCTCCTTCTGCCGATAGGTTCCATCGTGCCGGCTTTCGGGTGGCTACGGCTGCTGCCCTTATGCTGATGGCAGGCTGCAAACCGCCTCCCGATGAACGCCACCAGATGCCCGAAGCGAGCGCGGCGCGCGGGCGGGAAACCATCGCGCGCGCGGGCTGCACCAGCTGTCACACCGTGCCGGGCATCCGCTGGCCGCAGGGGCAGGTCGGGCCTTCGCTGCACGGCTTTGCGGCAAGCAACCTGATCTCCGGCAGGCTGCCGAACCGTCCGGACATCCTGGCCGCTTATGTCGCGAATGCGCCGGCCGTGCTGCCGGGCACCACAATGCCGGCCATGCCGATCAACCGGGAGGAGGCGCGGGATGTTGCCGCTTATCTCTACACGCTCAAGCCTTGATCCCTTGCTGAAAGGTTGGCCGCCGCCGGTGCTTGACCCGGCCGGACCCTATGCCGGGTCGATCGCCGTCTTGAGCTGGGTCCTGTTCGCTATGGCAGTGATCGTGTTCGCGGTGGTGATCGCGGCGTTGTGGGCCGCGCTGTTCGGCGGCCCTGCGATGCGCAGCAAACTGGGCGGCCAAAGGGTGATCTGGATTGGCGGGATCGCTTTCCCGCTGGTGGTGCTGACTGCGCTGCTGGTCTACGGCCTTACGCTCACCCGCAGCTTGAACACGCCTGCCCCGCCAGGCGCGATGCGCGTGCAGGTGACCGGCGAGATGTGGTGGTGGCGTGTCGCTTATCTCGACGGTCAGGGGCAAGTGGCGCAGTGGGACGCCAATGAACTGCATATTCCGGTTGGCCAGACGGTCGAGGTTGAACTGCGTTCGGCCGATGTGATCCACAGCTTCTGGGTGCCGCGCCTGTCGGGAAAGCTCGATATGGTGCCGGGGCGGGTCAACGTCATGAAGATCAGGGCGGACGAGCCCGGCACCTATGGCGGCCAGTGCGCCGAATATTGCGGCGGGCCGCACGCGCTGATGGGGTTTGTGGTGGTGGCGCATGATCCGGCGCGGTTCCGGCAGCTGATGGCGGCACGGCAAGTGCGGGCCGCCGCTGCTCCGTCCGGAGACAGCAACGCTGGGCGCGGAGCAGAATTGTTCGCTTCGGCAGGATGCGCGGCTTGCCACCGGATCGCCGGAACGCCGCATAACGGCTTGGCCGGGCCGGACCTCACCCATGTGGGCACGCGCCGGACGCTTGGCGCGGGCATCCTCCCCAATAATCGCGGCACCTTGATGGGCTGGATCGGCAATGCGCAGGCGATCAAGCCGGGCAACCGGATGCCGCCCTACAATGTCCTTCCCGCTGAAGATATCCGCGATCTTGCGATCTATCTGGAGCAGCAGAAGTGACGTCGGAGACCAGCTTCGATCCCGAACTCTACAAGCGGTTTCCGGTCAAGGATCCTCGCCCCGAAGGCGAGTTGGAGGAACTGGAACGCCTGTGGGCCGCGCCCAAGGGTTGGGCGCGGCTGACCATCGTCAACAACAACTATGTCGGCCTGTGGTATGTCGGGGCCGCCTTCCTGTTCTTCTTGCTGGCAGGGGTGCTGGCGCTGGTGATGCGGGTGCAGCTTGCCCTGCCGCTTCACGGCATCCTGCCGCAGGATACCTACAATCAGTTCTTCACCATGCATGGCACGGTGATGATGTTCCTGTTCGCGGTGCCGATGATGGAGGCGCTGGGCGTCATGCTGCTGCCGCAGATGCTGGCGGCGCGCGATCTGCCCTTTCCGCGCCTGTCCGCCTATGCCTTCTGGGCCTATTTCGTGGGCGGATTGTGCTTCTTTGCCAGCCTGTTCGTCGGGCTTGCCCCGGACGGGGGGTGGTTCATGTATCCGCCGCTCACCAGCAAGGCCTATTCGCCCGGCATCAACGCCGATTTCTGGCTGCTGGGGATCGGCTTCATCGAGATTTCGGCCATTGCCGGCGCGATCGAGATCATCGTTGGCGTGCTGCGCACCCGCGCGCCGGGCATGACGCTCGACAAGATGCCGCTGTTTGCGTGGGGGATGCTGGTGTTTGCCGCCATGATCATCATCGCCTTTCCGGCGGTGATCATGTGCACGCTGTTTCTGGAACTGGAACGCGCGCTGAACTGGCCATTCTTCGACCCCACCCGCGGCGGTGATCCATTGTTGTGGCAGCACCTGTTCTGGTTCTTCGGCCACCCAGAAGTCTATATCATCTTCCTGCCCGCCGCTGCGCTGGTTTCGACCATGATCCCGGCGCTTGCGCGCACCACGCTGGTCGGACACGACCTGATCATACTGGCCTTCCTTGGCACCGCGTTCATCAGCTTCGGCGTGTGGTCGCACCACATGTTCACCACCGGCATGCCGGAACTGTCGGTCGGCTTCTTCGCGGCGGCGAGCATGGCGGTCAGCGTGCCTGCCGGCATACAGGTGTTCTCGTGGATCGCGTCCTTCGCGGTCGGTCGCCCGCGCTACAATACGCCGACGCTGTTCGTGATCGGGGGGCTGGTCATCTTCGTGATGGGCGGGCTGACCGGCGTGATGGTGGCGATGGTGCCTTTCGACTGGCAGGCGCACGACACCTACTTCATCGTTGCGCACCTTCACTATGTGCTGATTGGCGGCGCGGTATTCCCGCTGTTCGCGGTGTTTTACTACTGGGCCGGGGTGGCCAGCAGCCGCCCACTGTCCGAACGGCTGGGCAAGTGGACGTTCTGGCTGATGTTCATGGGCATGCACATCGCCTTCCTGCCGATGCACGTCACAGGCCTGATGGGCATGCCGCGCCGCGTTTACACCTATCTGCCCGGGGCGGAACTGACCTTCACCAATGTCCTGTCCACCATCGGTGCCTTCATTCTGGCCGCCGGTGTGGCGGTGTTCCTGATCGATATCGCGCGCAATTTTCGTTTCACCACGGGCGAGGGCGCTGGCAACACCTATGGCGGCGGTACGCTGGAATGGCTGCCGACGGGCCTTTATTCCGCCCGGTCGATCCCCGTCGTGAAAAGCCGTTACCCCTTGTGGGACGATCCTGATCTTGCCAAGGACGTGGAGGAAGGGCGCTACTTCCTCCCCGGCGCGCCGACCGGGCACCGCGAAACGCTGATCACCAGCCCGATCCGCGCCGAGCCCGAATATGTCCAGATCATGCCCGGACCATCGGTCTGGCCGCTGTTTTCCGCCATCACCACCGCCGGGTTTTTCCTGCTGCTGACGGTCGAGGCCTATGCGCCCGCGATCGCCAGCGGGATCATCTCCGTGCTGTGCGTGCTGCGCTGGATGTGGGACACGGACCGGCCGGTGGCGGCAGAAAGCGTCGATGTCGGTGCGGGCATCATGCTGCCGACCTACGTCACCGGCCCGCGCACGCACGGCTGGTGGGCAATGGTGATCCTGCTGATCGTCATCTTCATGCTCTTTTTGATGACGACGTTCAGCTACCTCTATCTGTTCGGCGTACAGCCCGATTACTGGCGGGCGCCGCCAGAGCTGCGGACAATCATCCCGGTGCTGTCACTATATGCAGCGGCCGCAGGGTTGGCGTGGCTGGGGCGTCGGCTGCTGGCGCGGGAGACAACCACCTTATGGTCACCGTCCGTGGCCAGCATTGCCGGTGCGCTGCTGCTGCTCCCGGCGCTTGGCGCCGATTATGTCAGCGTGTCGGCCCGGCTTGATCCGGTGCTGAGCGGGCAGGGGGCTGTCGCGCACGCTTTCCTTGCCAACCAGTTGATGCTTTGCGCGGTGGCGGCGTTGATGGCGCTGTTTCTGGCGGGCCGGACCAGCCGGGACATGGTCACCCGGCCGCGCAACAACACCGTCGATCTCGTCACGATCTTCGTCATCTACACCGCCGCGCAGGGAAGCGCCGGGGCGCTGATCGTCCGGCTGGTCAGCGGAGCCGGATAATGCGCACCTGGAGGCTCCTGCTGGGCGGAATGCTGGTTTGGGCGGCCCACTTCTTTGGTGCCTATGCCATTGCCAGCATCTTTCCGGCGCGCGTTGCGATCGCGCGTGTTCTGGCTGCGGTGCTGACGGCTGCGTGCCTTGCGGCGCTGGTCTGGCTGACCCGGCGCAGCATCGCGGCTGGCCGGCGCGAAAGTGACGATTTTTCCCGCTGGGTTGCCTGGCTCGCCACGCTGCTGAACGCGCTCTCTTTCGTGGCGGTCCTCTGGCAGGCATTTCCGATTCTGCTGGTGAGGGGCTGAAGCCCGCCCGAAAATCCGGGGCAAGACGGCCACGGGTTACCGCATTGATGGAACAATGCGGCGTTCTTTTGTGTCGAAAAACGGCAGCGCTTGCCGACTGCAAATGGACAGGAGAGACCCATGAATGACCTGCGGACGATGATCGCCAACCACCCCAATGCCCAAGGCCGGCCCAATGATGCGCTGAACCGCTGCATCGAAGATTGCTTTGCCTGCGCGCAAACCTGTCTTTCATGCGCCGATGCGTGCCTGGCAGAAGACATGGTGGATGCACTGCGGCAATGCATCCGGCTGAACCACGATTGCGCCGACCTGTGCCTTGCCGCCGGTTCCATCGCCCTGCGCCGCACGGGCAGCAACAAGCGGGTGGTCGTCGCCATCATGGAGGCCTGCGCAATGGCCTGCGCACGCTGCGCCGAAGAATGCGAAAAGCACGCGGCCAAACACGAGCATTGCCGCATCTGCGCCGAAGCCTGCCGCCGCTGCGAACAGGCCTGCCGTCAGGCCGCGGATTCGATCCGATAGGCTGCCATGGCGGGCAGGGGCGACCTGCCCGCCGCTGCCCTTTGGCAAGCACCGATCAGCGGAACATCCGTGCTCCCATCCACAGCGCCATGGCGATCATCATCAGGTTTTCAGTGAGCGAGACAAAGCCCAGCGGCACGTTGCTGTCGCCGCCGACGCAGGCGCATTTCAGCTCCCGCCGGTCGACATAAACGGCCTTGAAAACCGATACCGCGCCGATCGTGCCGATGAACAGGGCAATCGGCACCGACAGCCAGTGCAGCACGCCCGCCACCATCAGCAATCCGGCAAACCCTTCGGCAAAGGGATAGATGGTTGCATAGGGCACCCAGCGTTTTGCCAGCAGATCGTAATTCAGGAACATCGTCGCGAATGTGCCGACGTTCTGCAGCTTCAGCAGCGCCAGCACGCACATGCTGAACGCGATGAACCATTCGGTCACCCGCAGCGGCACCAACCCGCCATCGGCGGCATAGCCAGCCGCTAGCGCCATCAGTGCGGTCATCGCAAACAAGGCCATCACCGGGCGATAGGAGGCCGCCTTGGGATCGGCGATGCGCAGACCGAAGTGTCGGCGCAAATCGTCATAGCCGCCGATGCGCTGGCCGGCGATGAAGGTTTGCGGGGTGGTGGCAACGCCGTGTTCGGCCTTGAAGCGGTCGGTTTCCTCGCGCGTGGCAAGGTGGCGGTCATCCACCCGGTAGCCTTTGCTGCGCAGCAGGTGGAGCGCTTTCAAGCCGTAGGGGCAGGTGTGGTGTTCCATCACCATGCGATGGAGGACGGCAGTCTGCGGCGGGGATTTCATTGATCGTCTTCCCTTGAAACCTCTTGGTACGATCCATATAGGTTCCGTACCACGGTACGGTTTCAAGGGCTAAGATGAAGATCGGCGAATTGGCAAAGGCAGGCGGAGTTTCGGTCGAGACGATCCGCTTCTACCAGCGGCGCGGGCTGCTTTGTGAGCCGCCGCGCGGGCCGGGGGCGCGGCGTTACGGCCATGCCGATCTGGAGCGGCTGCGGTCGATTCGCGCGGCGCAGACAGCAGGGTTCACGCTGGAGGAAATCGCCGTGCTGCTGGCGCTTGATCCCGGCGATCGCGCCGCTGCCCGCACGCTTGCGGTGACGCGCATCGCCGCAATTGACGAACGGATCGCGACGCTTCAGGCGATGCGCGCCGCGCTCAGTAATCTGGCCGAGGATTGCGCCCGCGGAGAGCCGGGGCCCTGCCCGATCCTTGCCGCCTTCAGCCCGCCGCCGCAGGAAAGCGCCGCCCTGCCAAGCCGATCCCGCATTCGCAGCGTATAGGTTATCATGATCCTCTCCCATCTTTCCCGCCGCCGCCTGCTTGCCGGGGCCGGCGTGGCTTCAGCCTTTGCCGCGCTGCCTGCCTGGGCGCAGGGTCATTCGCTGCACCGGTCGCAACCCATGCGTGGCGGGCAGCCGATCCGTGTCGGCTTCGATCAGGTGTCAGGCGAAGTGATCGATCTTGCCGTGGGCCACGGTCCGCGCGTGGTGCAGGGACACAAGGGCCACGGCATCGCGGTCAACGGTTCTGTGCCGGGGCCGCTCATCCGCCTGAAAGAAGGGCAGAACGTCCGCCTCAACGTCACCAATAACCTGCCCGAGGACACCTCGATCCACTGGCACGGGCTGCTGCTGCCGTTCCACATGGACGGGGTGCCCGGCATCAGCTTTCCCGGGATCATGCCGGGGCAGACCTTCACTTACGAATTCCCGATCCGCCAATCCGGCACCTACTGGTATCACAGCCATTCCGGCCTTCAGGAACAGCAGGGGCATTACGGCCCGCTGATCATCGATCCGGCGGGCGATGAACCTGCCGGATATGACCGTGAATTCATCCTGCTTTTAAGCGAGTTCACCCCCCATCATCCCCATTTCATCATGGACCGGCTGAGGAAGGGTGAGGGGTACTTCAATTACCAGCAAACCAGCTGGAGCGATGAATATCCGCTCACCGCCGAAGACCGCCGGATGTGGGCTGAAATGCGGATGCCTGCGACCGATATCGCCGATGTGACCGGATCGACTTATACCTACCTTGCCAACGGACGCGGGCCGAAGGAGGGGCTGGAATACATCTTCACCCCCGGCGAACGGGTGCGCCTGCGCATCATCAACGGCGCGGCGCAGACCTTCTTCAACCTGCGCATCCCCGGTCTTTCCATGACAGTGATCGCCGCCGACGGCCAGAATGTGAAGCCGGTCGAGGTCGACGAATTCCAGATCGGCACGGCCGAAACCTACGACGTGATCGTTCGTCCAAGCGCCCAAGCCTATACCATCATTGCCGAAAGCATGGACCGGTCCGGCATGGCGCTCGCCACCCTCGCCAGCCGCCCCGGCGCACGTGCGCCCATTCCGCCGCCGCGCAAGCCCCCGCTGCTCGACATGGGCGACATGGGGATGAACCACGGTGACCACGGTGCTTCGCACAGCATGGACGGCATGAAAATGCGCGACACCCTGCTGTTGCCCCCCGATGTAAAGGTTGGGCCGGGCATCGACATGGTTTCGATGGCGCCGGTCGACAAGCTGGGCGATCCGGGCCTTGGCCTGCGTGATGTGGGCCACCGCGTGCTCAATTACAGGATGCTGTCGGCGCTGGAGCCGAACCGCGATACCCGCGAACCATCGCGCCTGCTGGAACTTCACCTTACCGGCAACATGGAGCGGTACATGTGGTCCTTCGATGGCGAGATGTATTCCGCCGTCTCCGACAAGCCGATCCGCTTTGCATGGAACGAGCGGGTACGGGTCAAGCTGATCAACAACACCATGATGGCGCACCCGATCCACCTGCACGGGATGTTCTTCGAGCTGGTGAATGGCGAGGATCCCGGCCACCAGCCGCGCAAGAACATCGTCATCGTCCAGCCCGGCGCGAGCGCGCAGTTCGATCTCACCGCCAATGAACCGGGTGACTGGGCGTTTCACTGCCACCTGCTTTATCATATGCACGGCGGGATGATGCAGACGGTGACCGTCATGGGGCCGGAGAGCGGGGCGTGAGGATCGCTCTTGCCTTGCTGGCGCTGACGGCTGCGGCGCCTCTCGCGGCGCAGGATCACCACGCCGGGCACGCCATGCCGCCGCCCGCACAGGACCCGCACGCCGGGCACGACATGGGCGATATGGACAAGCCTGCCTCTCCCGGCCCGACCATGGAAACGCCGCCCCCGCCAGCGGCCGGCAGCGGCCCGCCGCGTGCTGCCGATGCGATCTGGGGTGCCAAGGCGATGACAGCATCGCGCGATGATCTGCGCCGCACGCATGGCGATTTTCCCGTGTTCTGGTTTCAGGGTGACCGGCTGGAAGCACAGGTGCGCGAGGGCCAGGACCTCTACCTGTGGGACATTCAGGGCTACTACGGCGGCCCGACCAAGCGATTGTGGTTCAAGTCCGAAGGCGAGGGCGAATTCGGCGCCAACCCTGAAGAAGCCGAGGTGCAGGCGCTTTATGCCAAAGCCTTCGCGCCGTTCTGGGATGTGCAGGCAGGCATTCGCCACGATATCGGCGGGCCGGACACCACCCATGCGGTGATCGGCGTGCAGGGCATTGCGCCCTATATGTTCGAAGTGGACGCCGCGCTGTTCATGAGCACCCGCGGCGATCTGACCGCGCGGATCGAGGCCGAGATCGATCAGCGCATTACCCAGCGCCTGATCCTGCAACCACGCATCGAAGCCAATCTGGCCGCGCAGGATATCCCGCAGCTCGGCATTGGCGCAGGGCTCGACCAGATCGAGGTGGGCGCACGGCTGCGGTACGAAATCGCCCGCGAATTTGCGCCCTATGTCGGTATCGAGCAATCGTGGCGCACCGGCCAGGGCGCAGACTTTGCCCGATCGCTTGGGCAAAACCCGTCCGCCACCAGCTTCATCGCCGGCATCCGTTTCTGGTTCTGATCACTACGAAGGAAATTCCCCCAATGCGCATCCCCGCTTTCCTCGCCGCCCTTGCCCTGACCGCGCTTGCCCCGTCGGCGCTGCTGGCCCATGTCCAGCTGACCGCATCGACCCCGGTTGCAGGGGCGGCGGCCAAGGCGCCCAAGACCATCACTCTCACCTTCAGCCAGCCGGTCGTTCAGGCGAGCACTGCCGCCAGCATCATCATGACCGCGATGCCCGGCATGCCGAACCACGGCGAAATGCCGATCCGCAATTTCACTGCCAGCTGGTCAGCCGATGGCAAGACCATGACACTGACGCTGAAGAAGCCCCTGCCGACCGGCAGCTATGACGTGCGCTGGCAGGCCGCCGCAGCCGACGGGCATGCCATGAAGGGAACGGTCGCCTTCGAGGTCAAATAACGACCTGACTGCACCGTCCCAGCGTCACTCCTACTCCGCGATCCGCTTTGTCTTGCCGATTGCCGCCTTGCTGATGGCCTGCTTGCCGAATGGCAGGCGGTGCCATTGCTTGGCGGCATAGGCACGGGTCTGGTCCGCAGCGTGGGGAGAAGCAGGGTTGGTGGACTGGGAGTAGCTGAGGATCGCGTCCGCCACCGGACCGCTCTCGTCAAAGCTGACGATCTGGATGTAGCTCGTCCCGTGCACCGGCATCAGCCCACCATAGGGCGCGGGGCGGGCGTCCTGATAATTGAGCACGCCTGCGGTGCCGGGACCGCCGTGGATGGCAATCGCCTCGTTACCCGCCATCACCCGCTGCACATTGCCCCACGGCGCGTCGAGCGCGATTTTGGCGGTGCCGAGTTCGGCCACGGCTTCGGCCAGCGCGTTGAGCAGTTTTTCACCCTTTGCCCCGTCGGTTGCCAGCGTGCGCGGGGTGTTTACCGGATCGGCCGGATCGAAAGGCACCTGCCACAGGCCGGGCAGGCGCCCCGCCTTGGCCCAGAAGGCGCGGAACAGCGCTGCGCCGCGGCTGGTGGATTCGAAACGGCGGTCCCAGCCTGCCAGTGCGGCGCACCCGCGCGTGACCGGATCGGCAAGTCCCTCACCGGAACACAGGCCCATCAGCGGCTCCATCACCATGTCCGCGGCAAGGCTTTTATTGGCGAAGGCAAAGTCCTGCGCACGGGTGTGATCCACTTTGCCGCCGGCCAGCAAGGCTGCGGTTTCTGTGAAGTTCGACCGCGTGCGCAGGCTGCGCGCGGTGCCATACTTGCCCAGGATCGGTGACAATTCGCGGTGCGGCATGGCCGGGTTGCTCACCCAGTAACTGTCGTTCGAATTGGTGAGCCAGGTTGTCACGACCGTGGCCGCCTGATCGCTGGCAGGCATCAGGCCGGGGGCAGGGGTGCCAGCGGCAACATCCCAGTCGCAGCCCGATCTTGCGCCATCCAGCAGGATCGCGAATTCGGCAAACAGCCCGGCGATCGGCGTGGTGCAGGACTTTGCCTTTTCCGCCGACACGTTGGGCACGGCGGTCACATCGGCATGGAGCGCATCGCCGTACCGGTCAGCCGCGATGGTGTTGACCCACGGAATGCCCAGCGTCTCGCTGACGGCAGCCTTGATCTCGTCAACGTTCTTCGCTTCGCCGATGCGCAGCCATGCCTCGATCCCGCGCTGGTTGCCGCGATTGGCATCTTTCAGCGCAAAGGCGCTTTGCGCGGTCCAGGCGATCCCGCGCGCAGGCACGATGAAGACGGGGCCAAAGCGGGAGGAATAAAGCGTGCGGGTCACCGCCGGCGCGCCTTCGGGCATTGGCACCGTCACGGTCTGCGCGGTCATAGGCTCGCTTTTCCCGTCGACCATGTAACGGGTCGGATCGGCGGGATCGAGCGCCAGTTGGTACAGTGTGAAGTGCCGCGCTTCGGTGACGGTGTGCGTCCAGGCGACGTCCTTGTTGAAGCCCAGGGTCGGCATCGGCGTGCCCGCCAGCCCCACGCCCATCACCTCAAAGCCATCCGGGCCTTTGACGTGCATCTGCCAGAACCTGTTCGGCCCCTTCCACGGGAAATGCGGATTGCCGATCACCATGCCCCGGCCATTGGCGGTCACATCGCCGCCAAACGCCCAGCCGTTGCTGCCCATGCCCAGCTCTTTGGGATCGGGCAGGGTGATCGCGACCTTGGGCGGCGCAGCGCCCGGCGGTGCCGCCGCCGCAATGGCGGGCGCGAGGTTCAATGAACTGGCCAGCAGCATCTGCTTTTCATTCAGGCGCAGCATATCGTCGGCGGTGATCGGGCGCACCCACGCCTTGCCCCGGCATTCCGCCGGAATGCCTTGCGTTCCGGCATCTTTCAGGAAGCGGTTGTGGCCCGCGACATAGCCCTCCAGTAATTGCTGCACCCGCAGGGGCAAGGCCGCTGCGCCCTTACGCAAGGCGGGCAGATCAATGATCGAACGGAAGAATACGTCGGACGAGAGGTTGTCGACCTCCTCGAAGCCGAGCGTTGCCTTGCCTGCCGGGCCGAAGTGGAGCGAGCGTTCGCCCGATACTGTCGCCAGCTCCTCGGCCAGCAGGCACAGATTGTCCTGGGCATAGGCATAGGCCACGCCGTAGCCGACGCCGCGCCAGTCGCGGGCTTCGATATGGGGGATGCCGTAAGTGGTGCGGGTGATGCTTGCCTGAAAGCGTTTGCCCGCCGCAGCCTCGCTTGCCGGGGCCAGCACCAACGCAGCACATCCTGCCGCCAGAACCGCGATCCGCCTCATCATCTCTCTCCCGTCACCCTGTATTCGGGTTGCGGAGCAAAACCTATCGGGCTGCGGCGCAAAAGGGAAGGGGCGCGCTGCCGCACTGGCTGCGCGCCCCTCGTTGGCCCCCGCGCCTGGCGGATCAGAAAGTGGCTGTCACCGAAAACAGCACCGTCGCATCGGCAATCGACCCGCCGCCAACCTTCTGGAAGTTGGGCAGCAGATAGGCACTTTCGGCCTCGGAAATGTCGGTATCGACATAGGCGACCGAAATCGTCAGGTTTTGCAGGATCGTGGCATCGGCGGCCATGATCCAGTCGAAATAGGTGCCGGTCGGCGTCAGCGAGGTGCCATTGGGGCCAAGCCCCGCATTGCCATTGGAATAACCGATATGCGCCCGCAGGCTTAATGGCGTATCGGCAATGCCATAGACCGCATCGCCCGAAAGATAGAGGTTATCTTCCGTGTCGCCGAAATCGCCAGGCGTGCCTGCCACCGCCGCCGCGCCGGTCAGGAACACCTTGCCCAGCGCCTGCTGACTGGGTGCGTAAGCAACCCCGGCCGTCAGACCGAGCGGGCCGACCGTACCTGAAACCCTGGCATAAAGTTCGGCAAAGTCGGTTTCATCAAAGCCGCTGGGATACATGTACCAGGTCAACCCGACATCAAGCTTGCCCTCGCCCAGCGGCATGGCGTAGCCCGCCACCAGATCAAGCTCGACATCCGACCCGCCAAAGGTGCCCCACCCGGCAAGGTTTGATCCCCAGGTGGCAACATAGAACCCGCTTTCATGGGTGATCGTGATCCCGCTTTCGACTGCAATGCCTTCGTCCGACTGGGAAACACCGCGGAACCGGTAATCGGTGATGATCGTGGCGCTGCCCGACAGCGTGAAGGGCGAGCCATCATTTCCGGCATGGCTGGCGGAGGCAACGTCGATCGGGGCGATGGCCTTTTCGGTGCTTTCTGCGCTGGGCGGGTCGCCTGCCGGATCAATCATGATGGTGTCGGATGCGGTCCCTTCATCAGACCCGTCCGCGGCCAGCGCCGGAACGGAGAGGAAGGCAGCCAGAGCGACGGCCGATGCGGCCGATGCAAAACGAATGGACATAAGGAACGCTCCATGAAGAGGTTTGGATCGTTCCACCTGCGTGGCCTGCGGGGCTTTTATCCGATGACTTGGGTTCCCGTCAGGCCACAGGCATCATCCGTCATGCTGCACCTGCGCACAAAGCTTATGTCGCAGACACTTTTCGTATTCGGTTGTTGCGTGTCTTTACTGCCACAGTTTGCATATATGAAGATTTGCAAGTTCACCAGCGTTGCGTCGCCTGCCCAGCACCCCCCGTAACGCAACAGGGGCGCTGCTGCCCAACTGGCAACAGCGCCCCTGCCGCAATCCGCTGTCAGGCGATCAGAACGACATGCCGACGGCAAGCTTATAGAAATCGCCGCGGTTTCCGCCCACGCCGCCGCCGTCTTCGATCCCGCCGGTGAAGCGGGCGAAGGCGCCATTCTTCATGGTGAACTGCACGTAGGGGCCGTACCATTCATACACGTTCGAGGCGCTGCCGCCCGGCACATCGGCGCGGGTGTTGGCCAGCACTTCCATGTGCCCGCCGGCAGAAAAGCTGCTGGTGAATTTGTAGCCTGCGTTGACCCAGGTGTGCAGGAAGTCGAGCGCGCCGACATTGTCGGTGCGGTTGCGCAGCGCCGCATAGTACCCGCCGTAGAATTCGCCTTCGAACTGTGCATCGCTGTAATTCACGGTCAGGCTGGGCACGATGCCATCGAACACGTTGCCGCCGTTGAGCGTGGTGGTGGTGCCGCGCGGGCCATTGCCGAGGTTGCCGCGCGACAGCAGCGCGCCGTTGGTGATGCCCACCTGCGGCTTGATCATCAGCTTGCCATCGGCTGCATGGAAGTTGGCGCCGATCCCGAATTCGGTCCAGAGGTCGGAGCCAAGGCCCGTCGAGCTGGCGAAATCAGGGGTGGTCCACAGGATCCCGTAGAAGCTCAGGTCAACCTTGTCGCCGACCGGAATAAGGCCGTTGAACGTCGGGTAGAAGCCGAAGAAGCTGTCCTGGTTGAGCACCACGGTGAACCGCTCGTCACGCTCGGTCGTGCCGGACTGGGCAGCGGCAGCAGCGGCGGCCATCACCGCGCTCGACACGGCGACTTCGCCAGCGCCTCCGCCCACGGACAGCGCCGGGGCAGCGGGCGCCGCGCCAAGTGCCAGATCGAAGTCGGTGATAGCGTCATTGCCGGACCGGTCGGGATCGCCGACCATGATGGTGGCGGCAGCGGCGTTGATCGCCGCATTGTCCGGGCCTTGCGCGAAAGCCGGAGCCGACAGGGCGGACGCCAGAATCAGCGCCGAAGCGGCGCAAGCAAAACGAACTTTCATAGGGAACGCTCCTGATAGAGAGGAAGGATCGTTCCGCCTGCGTGCTGCGCCGTGGCTTCTTTTCTTGCGAATGGTCCATGTGGACAGCAAGAAAACCAAATAACGGCCCAGGCGCGCCGCACAATTCTTTATGCTTTGATGGCCATCAGATTGGCTGTTTACTGTTGCGCCGAAGCGACAAGTTACAATTCAGGAATATCATTATCTACGAAGCTACGATCATACATATCTTTGCAGATTTGAATATACGGTT
Organism: Porphyrobacter sp.; assembly: GCA_041639595.1. Classification (GTDB taxonomy): domain Bacteria; phylum Pseudomonadota; class Alphaproteobacteria; order Sphingomonadales; family Sphingomonadaceae; genus Erythrobacter. The sequence goes on along the minus strand of JBEQBX010000010.1, from coordinate 3,827 downwards.
GACCGGCTACATCCTCATTCTGCCCGCAGGCTCTCCATGTCGATCACGAAGCGATACTTGATGTCGCTCGCCTCCATCCGGTCATAGGCAGCCGCGATGTCCTGCATCCGGACGATTTCGATATCGGGCAGGATGTTATGCTCCGCGCAGAAATCCAGCATCTCCTGCGTTTCAGCAAGCCCGCCAATCCCGCTCCCGGTCAGCACCTTGCGGCCCAGCAGCACGCCGGTGTGCAGTTCGGGCATCATTCCGATCAGGCCGACCAGCACCTGGACGCCGTCAATCCTGAGCAGGTGCAGATAGGGCACCACGTCATGGCGCACCGGGATAGTGTTGAGCACCATGTCGAAATAACCGCGCTTGGCCTTCATCGCGGCGGCATCGTCGGTGTTGAGGAAGGCGTGGGCGCCCAGCTTTTCGGCATCGGCACGCTTGCTTTCGCTGCGGGAAAGCACCGTCACTTCTGCGCCCATCGCCGCCGCCAGCTTCACGCCCATGTGGCCAAGCCCGCCCAGGCCCGCGACCGCGACCTTGCTGCCCGGCCCGACCTTCCAGGTGCGCAACGGGCTGTAGGACGTGATCCCGGCGCACAGCAGCGGCGCGGCTTCTGCCATTGGCATGCCGGCTGGTACCTTGAGCACGAATTCTTCACGCGCAACGATCCGTTCCGAATACCCGCCGAAGGTGAGCGATCCGTCCTGCCGGTCGTGGCCGTTGTAGGTGCCGGTCATCCCGCCATCGAGGCAGTATTGTTCGAGATCAGCTTCGCAGTGCGAGCACTCCATGCAGGAATCGACCATGCAGCCGATCGCGACGCGGTCGCCGATCTTGTGACGGGTTACGCCGTCGCCAACCGCGCTGACAATGCCGACGATCTCGTGCCCCGGCACGATCGGATAGGTGGTGAACCCCCAGTCGTTGCGCGCCGAGTGGAGATCGGAATGGCAGATGCCGCAATGGCTGATCTCGATCAGCACGTCATCGTGACGCAGCCCCCGGCGGGTGATCTGCATCGGCCCCACGCCGCTATCGGGTGCGGTCGCGCCATAGGCTTTGGTGGGGTATTCGTTGGTTGCGGTGGTCATGGGACGTTCCTTTCGTTCGAGCACTGATCGAACCTGAAGGGTTCGCAAGGGCGACGGCCCGCCGGCCGGTAGGCCGCCCCCGCCGAGGCGCTGGCGAAGCCAGCTAGCCGTGAGAGATCATTTAGGCGGCATACGGATCGCCCCATCCAGCCGGAACTGGTGGCCGTTGATGTAGCTGTTGCGGGCGATCTCCAGCACCAAGGACGCAAATTCCTCCGGCTCGCCAAGGCGTTTAGGGAAGGGGACGGAGGCATTCAATTGCGCCCACATCGGCGGGTTGCGATCCTTCATGCCCAGCATCAGCGGGGTCGCGAAAATGCCCGGCATGACCGAATTCACGCGGATGCCCATGTCCATCAGATCGCGCGCCATGGGAAGGACAAGGCCATTCACCCCGGCCTTGCAGCTGCCATAGATCACCTGCCCGATCTGCCCGTCCTGTGCGGCAACGCTGGCGGTGAGGATGATGCACCCGCGCTCGCCATCATCGTTGACCGGATCGGCATTCGCCATTCCCAGCGCCGAAATGCTGGCGACGCGGTAGCTGGCGACCAGAATGCCCTCGGCCCCGAAGGCGTAATCTTCGGTGGAAAGGCGCTTGAAAGCACCCGCCTCCTTGTCCCAGCCCAGGGTCTTGCCGCGGCGCGATGCCATGGCGCAATGGAGCGTCACGCGTTCCTGCCCGTGGGCGGCGCGGGCAGCGGCAAACCCCGCTTCGACGGAGCTTTCGTCCATGATATCGACATGGTGGAAGGTGCCGCCGATGGCCGCCGCGTGGGCCTCGCCCGCTTCGTCATTGATGTCGAAGATCGCGACCTTCAGGCCCGCCGCTGCAAAAGCGGCCGCACTTGCCTTGCCCAGCCCGCTCGCGCCGCCGGTGACCACGGCGGCCATGCCGGTTTCAAGTTTCATGCGCTGTCTCTCCCTTCAGGTGTTTCGTCATTGGCTATCCGCTTCGCCCGCCGGGCGCTAGCTCTCGAAATGCAGCAGGGGGACGAGCGGGGATGAAATTCTTGCCGCACCTGAGGCGGGCCAGTAGAGCGCAGGGCGTGACTCACACCTTCTCCGCGCCCGATCGCCGCCGTTTCCTCGGCGCCACTGCCACCGCCTTTGCCGCGCTCGCCGCGAGCGGATGCATGATGCGGGAGGCGAGCACCGCTGCGGCGACGCCGCGCCCCAAGGGTGCGTTTGCCGGATATGGCGCATTGCAGCCCGATCCGGCGGGCCTGCTCGATCTGCCGCAGGGCTTTTCCTACCGCGTGATCTCGCGCCTTGGCGACAGGATGGATGACGGCGGCACCGTGCCGGACCGCGCTGACGGCATGGGCTGCTTCGACATCGGCAATGGCGAGATCGCGCTGGTCCGTAACCACGAATTGCAACCCCGCCACGATGCGGGCGGACCGATCGCCAAGGGCTTTGGCAAGCGCAACGGTGAATTTGTGCCGGGCGGCACCACCACCATCGTGCTCGACGCGGCGACGCTGGCGGTGAAGCGCCAGTTCCGCAGCCTTGGCGGGACGATCCGCAATTGTTCGGGCGGGGTGACGCCGTGGGGCAGCTGGCTGACCTGCGAGGAAGCGCCGACCGGCCCCGGCCAGCCTTATGGCGACGGGCTGGAGCGCAATCACGGCTGGGTGTTCGAAGTGCCGGCATCGGCGCGCGGGTTGGTCGATCCGGTGCCGCTGACCGCGATGGGCCGCTTCAACCACGAAGCCGCCGCGGTCGATCCGGCCACCGGCATCGTCTACATGACCGAAGACCGCGACGACGGGGTGCTGTACCGGTTCCTTCCCAATACCCCCGGCAGGCTCGCGGATGGCGGGCGTTTGCAGGCCATGTCGATTGATGGCCTGCCGGATTCGCGCAACTGGGCAACGGGCCTGATGGTGCGGGGCAAGCCCTACGCCGTCAGCTGGATCGATCTGGACGAGCCGGAAGCACCCAAGGACGATCTGCGCATCCGTGCCGCTGCCAAGGGCGCGACCCTGATTGCGCGCGGCGAAGGCCTGCACATGGGCGCGCGCGAAGTGTTTGCCTGCTGCACCAGCGGCGGCGCGAAGGAGCTGGGCCAGATCCTTAAACTGACGCCCGGACTGGCGGGCGCATCGGACACGATCGAACTGTTCTTCGAAAGCGAAAGCACCGATCAGTTCAACTTCGGCGACAACCTGACCGTGGCCCCCAGCGGGCATCTGCTGGTGTGCGAGGATCAGTATACCGCCGTGGTCGATAACCACATCCGGGGCATCACGCCTGCGGGGGAAGCCTATGTCGTCGCGCGTCTGACAGCGCAAACCGAACTGGCCGGGGCGTGCTTCTCGCCCGATGGCAAGGTGCTGTTCGTCAACGCCTATGACCCCACTGCGACGCTGGCGATCACCGGGCCATGGACGGCCTGAACCAGCGGGCATAATCCGGGTGGACGGATTTCTCCTGTCGCTGCTGCTGGTGTTCGCGCTGGCGATGGGCGGGCGCGATCAATGGCTGGTGGCGCATTGGTCCGATGCTTTGGGGCAAAGCGCGCAATTGCTGGCGGTCGCCGTATTGTCCGCCTGCCTTGCCGCAGCAGCAATGGCGTGGATCGGGGCGGAATTTGCCGCGATGCTGCCGCGCCGCGCGGCGCAGATGCTGGTCGCCTTTGCGCTGGCCATTGCCGCTTTCGAACTGGCGTGGCCGGTGCGCGTGAAGCAACCGCAGGAGCCGACCCGGTCATTGCCCGCCATCGCCATCGTGTTGCTG